>CAZKQY010000093.1:0-3456 GCA_964555005.1 uncultured Syntrophotalea sp.
TGGGCAGGAAAATTTCAGTGTTGCGACCGATCGATCCTGAAATTGGCCGCCTGAGTTTTTACGATGCCATCAAGAAAAGTAAGCAAAAGAAGGTCGCCCTGCGTTCGGCGGCACTCACAGGGGGTTAAAAGACGCAGGACTGAAACCTGAAACCTGAAACCTCTCCATCCCCTGTAACGCTGCGCAGAGAACCCAAAGGGCAACAACTTATCAGCGATACTCCTCTAAAATCCGATACCCCGTATCCCGCCGCCCCGCCACAAACCCCGCCTCGCGAATCAATTCAATCAACTCCTGCTGGGACAAGCGAAATGAAGTCCCCGCCGCTGCCACCACATTCTCTTCGAGCATGGTGCCGCCCAGATCATTGGCCCCGAAAAACAGCGCCGTCTGGGCAATCTCCGCCCCCTGGGTAACCCAGCTGGCCTGCAGATTAAGGATATTATCCAGCACCAGTCGGGAAACGGCCAGCACCTTGAGATAATCCCAAGCACTGACCCCCTTGCCGCCAAGGGCGGTATTCTTCGGCTGAAAAGTCCAGGGGATGAAAGCCCGGAAGCCGCCACTGTCTGGCTGTAACTCGCGGATACGGAACAAGTGTTCGATGATCTGCTGCGGCTCCTCACCGAAGCCAAATACCATCGTGGCTGTGGTCGACATACCCTGAGCGTGAGCCTCGTTCATCACCTGCGCCCACTGTTGCCAGCCGATCTTGCCCGGCGAGATGCGCTGACGCACTTCGTCGACGAGCAGTTCGGCCCCTCCGCCAGGCAATGAAGCAAGGCCGGCGAACCGCAACCGCTGCAAGCAAACGGCGATACTCAAACCGGACAAGTTGCCAATATGCACAATTTCCGCCGGCGACAGGGAATGGATCTGTACTGTTGGAAAAGACTGCCGAATGGCACAAAACAGCTCTTCGAACCAGTCGATAGTTAAATCGGGATGCAGACCGCCCTGCAGCAGCAGCTGGGTGCCCCCCTGCGCCACCAACTCGGCAACCTTGGCCAGGATCTGCTGATGAGACAGCAGATAGCCCCCTTCTGCTCCGGGCGCCCGATAAAAGGCACAGAAAGAACAGCCGGCAAGACAAACATTGCTATAGTTGACGTTACGATCGACAACGAAGGTCACCCTCCGCGCCGGATGCAGGCGCCGCCTTACTTGATCGGCGAGTTGGCCAACCTGAAGCAAATCGACGTCCTGCAGCAAATAAAGGGCTTCTTCCCGCTCAAGAGCCCGACCACTATCGAGTTTTTCGCGGATCTGCAGCAGCATGATCAACACTCCCGCAGCGTAGCATAAAGGCTGTCCCGTTCCACCGGTTGCTTACCGGCGCGACGAATTAGCCACAGCAGATCATCGCAGCTTAAAGCCTGGGGGGTCGCAGCCCCGGCGGCGTGTCCGATATGCTCCTCGATCACCGTACCGTCAAGGTCATTAACGCCAAAAGCCAAGGATACCTGGGCCAACTTGACCCCGAGCATCACCCAATAACCCTTGATGTGCTCAAAATTATCGAGAACCAGGCGGCTGATAGCCAGGGTCTTGAGAATCTCTACGCCACCGGGACCGCGCAACCCCGGCAAACGGGTATTATCCGCCTGATAAGGTAAAGGGATGAAGGCCATAAAGCCGCCCGTCTGGTCCTGCAGCTTCCGCAACTGCATCAGATGATCGATACGTTGATCCCAACGTTCCCCGTGACCGAAGAGCATGGTGGCGTTAGAACGCAGACCGGTGCCGTGCACCGTGGCCATAATCTCAAGCCAACGCTTGCCGGGGATCTTCTCCGGGCAGAGTAGCTCACGCACCGCCGGAGCAAAGATCTCGGCACCGCCACCGGGCAGAGAGTCGAGTCCTGCAGCTCGCAACTCCGCCAGCAAATCGGAAACCGACAGGCCGGACAGACGACACAGATGATCGATCTCTACTGCGGTAAAAGCCTTGATATGGATTTCCGGCGCCGCTCGACGCATGGCCCGCAGTAAATCCAGATAGTAATTCAGCGGCTGTACGGGGTGCAACCCGCCCACCATATGCACCTCCCGCGCCCCGTTGGCAGCGGCAACAGCAGCTCGCTCACCAACTTCCTGAGGAGACAAACAAAAGGCCCCTGGTTGCTGGTCGTCGCGACGAAAAGCGCAAAAGGCACAGCTATTGATGCAGATATTGGTGTAATTGATGTGGCGATTGCGGTTGAAGAAGACCCGCGCGCCATTGCGCCCTTCGTTAGCCCTTGCGGCCAACATCCCAAGGGCCGGCAGGTCGTCGCAAACAGCCAGCTGCAGAGCCTCATCGCTGGTTATACTCTCGCCGCTTTCGATTTTGTCGGCAATAATGGTGAGAATGTTATTCATATCAAGCAAATATCCTTAGCCATCACCCCAACGACGGTAGAGCCGGTGGTCGATGCCCAGCTGATCGAGTACCTTTCCCACCACGAAATTAACCATTTCCTCAACACTTGCGGGATGCTGGTAAAAGGCCGGCATAGCCGGCACGATACGGGCACCGGCCTGGGACAGGAGCAGCATATTCTGCAAATGAAGTTGATTAAAAGGCGTTTCACGAGGCACCAGCAACAGAGGCCGGCCTTCTTTAAGAACCACATCGGCGCAACGCTCAATAAGATTGCCGCTTAGACCTGCAGCCAGGCGGCCAACGCAGCCCATGGTACAGGGCGCCACCACCATGGCATCAGCTACCGAAGAACCACTGGCCACGGGGGCGAAAAGATCGTCCTCATCGTAATGCTGCAAAGCCTCGCCCGCTTGAAAATAAGCCTCGATCTGCACCCGTCGAAGAGCCAATTCCCCCGTCCAGTCAAGACCGGTTTCGTGACGCAACACCTGGCGGCCGGCTTGGCTCAAAAGCAACACCACCTGGTGGCCGGAGCGTAACAACTCCTCAACCAGACGCAAACCATAAACAGCTCCCGAAGCGCCGGTCACGGCCAGTACGATTTTCTCCATGACGGCCTCCTCAGCTCCAGCTCAAAACGACATCCACCAGGGTAAACCCAAACATACACAAACTGACATAGCCGTTCATGGTAAAAAAAGCCGTATTGAGGCGACTCAAATCGTCAGGACGCACCAAGCGATACTCATAAATCAACAAACCCGCCACCAACAGTACGCCGCCCAGATAGAGGTTCCCCAACGGTACGATCAGCGCCAACAGCGACAGCAACATAATCATCAGACCATGAAGCAACTTGGCCAGCGCTATGGCCCGCTGAGCACCCAGACGGGCCGGTATCGAATGCAGCCCATGGGAGCGGTCAAATTCCTCGTCTTGCAGGGCGTAAAAAATATCGAACCCTGCCACCCAGCAAAACACCGCCAGGCCAAGAATCAATGGTGGCCCTTCCAAAGAACCACGCACAGCGATCCAGGCACCGATGGGCGCCGCCGCCAGGCAGAGCCCCAGCACCAAATGGGACAGAGCGGT
>CAZKQY010000094.1:0-5055 GCA_964555005.1 uncultured Syntrophotalea sp.
ATGGCGATCCAAACTTCATGGGGAAGCTGGGTTCCAATATCATGGAATAGCAGGGCTGACAGCAGGCACACAACTGCACGGGGAACCCGTTTCGCAACCTGAGCCAGACCAATATTTTCACTGAAATCCATATCAGACGGAATGTATGTACCTCTGCCTATTTTCATAAGCAGTCCCTTGGCACATAGCCTACGAAGGTATTCCGGATGCATTCCTTCGGCAATAGCATCCCGGACACGAATTACACCATGCTCTCCGGCGTATTCCAGCACCTTGTCAATTTTAGTGTCATTTTTCATTGTGTAATAGGCTTTGCTATAGATTATAAATGCCGATACTATTACACATTTCAGCTTTATTTGTCAAGGGCTTTAGAAATTAAGTTGGAACCGAATAAATACGATTTTTAAGCTATAAAACGCTTTTTCTGCTAACCACTCCGAATAAGTTTTTTCGAAAAATAGCTCGAAAAAAAATTACCCGCAATTGTTAGCCTTTCTATACAAACAGGTTTAAGGCCGTGCCTCCCTTCAACACGAATTTGCCTTTTAGCATTGGATGGCGGTTTAACTTGTCCAGAAGATTGAGCAGGTGGAGTACATTTTCGATCATCTTCGCCCTGAATCCCGTGGACTCTGCGATAAGCAGAGCTTCTGACGACGAGAAGATCACAGCACCTCTTTCCAGGATCTGTTCAAAATCTCCTCTGGGATCATCAGGTTCCAATCCCCGACCCAGCGGCAATCATCGCGCTTGCTGCGCACAAAATAGTGAGGTCGGCGGGGGCGTAGCCTTCGCAAAGGTTTCAGGTGGACATCATCAACCATCAATACCTCTTTATGCTGCTCCAAAAAGAATTTCACCTTTGCGGTTGCATTATCCAGTAAAAGGACATAGGCGATAACCTGATCCAGGTTGAAG
The DNA here is from genome assembly GCA_964555005.1 of uncultured Syntrophotalea sp. Classification (GTDB taxonomy): domain Bacteria; phylum Desulfobacterota; class Desulfuromonadia; order Desulfuromonadales; family Syntrophotaleaceae; genus Syntrophotalea_A. Next base: position 922 of record CAZKQY010000094.1, read on the forward strand.
AATTCTATTGATTCCAGGGACCGCCATATCTCCTCCCAACCGCCGGCTAGGTCCGGCCGGTCCAGAACATTCACCAGGGTTCTTTCAAGGCTGGTGACCCGCAGGTCTATACCGGACCGGTTGCGCCGGATAACTCCGAACATTTCTTCGCCCTTGGTCACCAGGGTTGGTGGCATCTGCGCGCGTATGAATTTATGGCCCTGGAAGGTCAGCGGCATGGATTTGTTTGCCGACAGATAGTGCAGCCGCGTGTGGACCGAGTAGGCCTTGCCGTGAAACTCCAGCGCTGTATGATAGGCAAGCACCGCATCCGGAGTCAGCTTGGCCGCTACCAGATAGAGATCGACAGGGCTCGATCTCGAATCGCCGCTCGCAGGTACCGTCGCATACAGCCCCCGCCGGATCGGTATGATCCACCCCTGTTTTCGATAATATGTCAACAGCGACTTGCGGGCGTTCGGGTTGCCGGACCCTCTGGCGGATAAGAAGCGATCCAGCTCATCTAATATGAACACGGCATGCTGCGCCATGAATTCATTCAGTTTCATTGGCCTATCCTTTGACATTCTTTCGGTATAGTAGCAATAAATTCAGCACCATCTCGACTGCATGACAAGTCACATTCCAGAAAATTTGACATAACGACAGGATAAGGCTAAATAATGTTATACTTTCAAGCCTGTATGTCAAAATACCCCTTTGCGAAGTACGCTTGGGGCATGATGTAACTCAATAACTCCTGCATCAAAGCTGACAGTTCCGAAGTCTTGACCAAACTTGCTACACATTACGAGGCGATGGCCCTTGAGCTTCGTAATATCTTGGATCAATTGAGATAGTCCTGTAAGGACGCTCCTTTTCTTCCTTCCTGTCGTCCTGACAGCAGCGTAATTTTCTGCTTGCACAAGCTATCGCATGTGCTATAATTTTTAATTGTGATTAATGGCGGTGAACACAGGCCTGTCTGCGCCAAGCGGAGCGTGGCAGGTAGGCTGCGTACAAAGGAAAAAAGCGATGGCAATAGACGAACAGAACTTATCCGAATTGCTGAAGGAAATCCGAAGGCAGTTGTCCCTAAGCCAGGAGGACCTGGCCCGGGAACTCGGTATCAGCTTTGCCACCGTGAACCGGTGGGAAAACGGCCTGGTAAAACCGTCGAAGTTGGCCAAGGCGCAGTTGGACAATTTCTGCGCCAAGATGACCCGGCAAGGGAAACTGAAGCTGACCGGAGGCGAAAAATGAGCAAAACCAACAACGGTGCCAATCTCGGCTTTGAGAAACAGATGCAGGCGGCTGGCTTGTTAGATCTTATGGAGAACGCCCATGGTTAATGATCAAACCGAATCCAAAGGTTTACTAATAAAAGAACATCGGGTGATTAAGGACTGGCCAGAGTCGGAGCGCCCACGGGAGAAGCTGATGCAGTTTGGTCCTGCAGGGCTTTCTGACGGAGAGTTATTGGCTGTTCTGCTTCGTATAGGCGCAACAGGGCAATCGGCTGAGGATCTGGGGCGTCAATTGATGACCAAATTTGACGGGATTTACGGGATCGATCGCGCGCACATTGAAGAGCTTCTTGCTGTTCCCGGTATGGGTGTCGCCAAGACCGCTCAAGTAAAGGCCGCCATAGAAATAGGTAAAAGAGTTCGTAGACAAACCTTTTTGCCGCAAAGTTTTGATCACGCAGCGGACGTTGTTGCATATGTCCGTCCCCATTTTGAAGGAAAACGGCAGGAATGCTTTTTAACCATCTTGCTGGATGGTCAAAATCAATTGCTTGCCGAAAGGTGGATTGCAGAGGGCATTCCCACACAGGCAACCATTTATGTTCGTAGGGTAATGGAAGAGGCCTTGCGGGTATCGGCCAGCGCATTTGTCGTGGCGCATAATCATCCTTCCGGTCAGCCGAAACCTTCAGCAGCAGATGACCAGACGACAGAGGACCTCAAACAGGCCGCTAACCTCATGGATCTTGTTTTTCTCGACCACCTTATAATTGGAAGAGAGAATGCATATTTCAGTTATTCTGAAAATGACAAATTATGAAAACGTGTGGGAGTGATGCATGGCAAGAAAAAGCTATGTCAAAGCAGATGAAATCCAGGTCAAAGGCAATAAGATATTTAGCCTGGTAAGACAAAAGTGGCTTCCATTGACCCCTGAGGAGCGTGTCCGCCAGGAGTACCTGCGGGTTTTGACACAGGAATACGGCTATGTCACCGATCAAATGGCGGAAGAGATGGATGTTACCGGCCGGGGCAGTGCCCAGGCCCGGGCTGATTTTGTAATCTGGCGCAGCGCTCAGGATAAAATTGAGCAGAAGCCGCCTTTTATTATTGTGGAGTGCAAGTCCGATAACGTGACCATCAAGGCCGAGGATTACGCCCAAGGGGAACACTATGCCCGGATGACCGATGCCCCGTTTTTCGTCACCCATAATTCCCGGGAAACCAAATACTGGCGTGTCAAAAAAGACAAAATGCCGGGGTATATTGAAGAGATCGAGAATATCCCCCATGTAGACGCTACCGACAAGGAAATCGAAGAGCTGTTCTCCAAGCTTCGCGTGTTCAAAGAGAAGGAGTTCGCAGACCTTCTCCATCAATGCCACAACGTCATACGAAATCGTGAAAAGAAAGACCCGGCCGCCGCTTTTGATGAAATTGCCAAAATTCTTTTTGTTAAGGTTTATGTAGAGCGCAAATTGCTCACCCGACGTAGCAAGGAAAATCTTTTTACCGTTGACGTCCTCGATAAACAGATTGCGGAAAATCCCCTGGACAATCTGTTTCAGGAAACCAAGAAAGCCTACTCCACAGATAAAATTTTCGAGGATGAAGAGCGTATCAATCTAAAACCGGCCACCGGCGAGGAAATCGTCCGTAAGCTGGAAAAATACAATCTTTCGGATACCAGTGAAGACATTAAAGGGGTGGCTTTCGAGCGTTTTCTGGGCCGCACCTTCAGAGGTGATATCGGACAGTTTTTTACCCCCCGAACCATTGTGGAGTTTATGGTTCACATGATTGATCCCCAGGAGGGTGAAGTGGTTTGCGACCCGGCCAGCGGGTCCGGCGGCTTTTTGATTCGCGTGTTTGAAATTGTACGGGAAAAAATACTGGCCGACGCTGATAAGCAATATAACGCGTTTCGCAAAAAGATTGAAAAGGACAAATCTCTCACCGATGCCAAACGGGCCAAGTTGCTCCAGGAAAAATTTGATGAGATTCAGCAGACCATTGATCAGACAAAGGAAGGCTCACGCCTTTGGGCTCTGGCCAACCGCTGCATTTTCGGGACCGATGCCAATGACCGCATGGCCCGTACCAGCAAAATGAACATGATCATGCATGGTGATGGACACGGCGGTGTTCACCACCATGACGGTTTTTTGAATGTGAACGGAATCTTTGAAACCCGCTTTGATATCGTGCTGACCAATCCGCCTTTTGGCGCCAATGTGGAGCCTTCGGACAAGGTGCTGGAATCGGATATCCAGCTAAGTGATGCGGATGACCGGCGGTATGTGCGTGAATTCGGAGAGCCTTATAAAGAAGCCTACGCACGGGTCAAAGCCGCCATTAACCAACCCATTGCCTCATTGTTTGATCTGCCCAAAAGTGAAAAATCCAAAATCAAGACGGAAATCCTGTTTATCGAACGCTGTCTCGATCTGCTCAAACCTGGAGGCCGCATGGGCATCGTACTTCCGGAGGGCATCTACAACAATCCTTCCTTGCTTCGTGTTCGGCAGTTCGTGGAAGATCGGGTTTATCTCAAGGCAGTGATCAGCCTGCCGCAGGAAACATTTATTTCATCCGGGGCCAGTGTCAAGGCGTCTCTTCTTTTCCTCCAGAAATACACGGATGAGGAAAAGGAACACTTTAATCAGACCTATGCTGATGCCAGGGCAGAGATCAAAGCTAAGTATGCGGATGAAATCAAAAAGGAAACCAGGCGCTTGGAAGATGGAATAGCGCGGGCCAAAGCCGGCAAAGATGCCGACAGACGCATGGCTTTACAGAAAGAATTGAGGGAATATCTGAAACAAATGGATGAAAAGAAGGCCGATGAATCAAGGCAACTTTTAAAGGAGCGCTTTGATTATCCCATTTTCATGTACGAGGCGGAGAA
>CAZKQY010000095.1:0-2088 GCA_964555005.1 uncultured Syntrophotalea sp.
CCTCTCGATGCCCGCCTCCTTGAGCAGGGCTTCATCGAAGGCCATCCCCGGTTAGCACAACCCCTGTTTACTGGTCAATTTTAGGTTAGCATTACCAACCCGGCACCCTGCTGATCATTACCTTGTATATGGGCCACGATCAGGAGGTCAGAATGGAAGCTCGCGTTCAGTGGGCTAAGCGGGTGCCGCCTCAAATGTTGCGGGTGGTTAAGAAAGGAGGTATGGGTGTTAAGATCGTCCATTTTCTTTCCGGGGAAGCCATTTACCGGTCCTATTGCGCAGCCCTCCACGTTTGACGGTTTCCCCTTCGTTTTTTTTCGAATTAAATTCAGCCTACCTCGTTATATCTTCTGACCAGAAATCGCACCCCGAGATCCTCTTCGATAAGTTTGCGGCAGGACTCTACATCGATTCCAGGCAGCGTCACGACGCTGGCGGTGACCGACGGGATGTGTTTTTTGGCTTCCAGAATAAATTCCCTGACCGCCAGGTACCCCGCTTCGCCGAATTCTGATTGGCAGATGCGCTGATAATTTGTGGGGTCGGCGGCGTTAAGAGACACGGAGACGGCGTCGATCAAGCCGGCCAGTTCGGGCAGGATATTGCGCCGGTGCACCAGGTTGGCCTGGCCATCGGTATTGATTCGGACTTTGGCCCCTTGCTCGTGCAGCCAGGTCGCCACTTTTATGATCAGGTCAAGACGCAGCAGAGGTTCGCCGTAGCCGCAGAATACCACCTCTCGATAGTCCTGCGGCTGTCCGATGGCTTGAATAACCTCCTCGGCAGTCGGTTCCCTTTCTAATTTCAAGGCGTGGCCCTTGACTGTGAAATCCTTAAACTTAGCGCAAAAAACACATTTGTTGCTACAGCGGTTGGTGATGTTGAGATAGAGCGCATCGCGAATCGGGTAGGCGATGCGACTGTCTTGGTTCGGAGCGCCGATGCCGAACAGGCGAAAGGCGTTGAGGCAGGTAGTTCGGGCGATATCCTTCAGGGAAAGGCCCTTGATCCGCGCCAGTTCCTCGGCGGTATAACGGACAAAAGCTGGCTCGTTGCGTTTGCCCCGCAGGGGTTGAGGCGCGAGGTAAGGGCAGTCCGTCTCCAGCAGCAGATGGTCGGTGCTGATGGCTTCGGCTACATCCCGCAGGGCCTGGTTTGCGGGGTAGGTGAGGGTGCCGGGGAAGGAAATGTAAAAACCTAGCTCTATACAGGCTTGAGCCATGGCCAGGTCGCCGCTGAAGCAGTGCAATACACCTCCGACCCGTTGCGCCTGCTCTTCTTGTAATATGCGCAGTACGTCTTGATGCGCTTCGCGATCGTGAACGATAATCGGCAGGTCCAATTCTACGGCTAAGGCGATCTGGCGACGAAAAGCAGTCTGCTGAATATCATGGGGGCAGTGGTCTCGATAATAGTCGAGCCCCATTTCGCCAATGGCCATTACTTTGTCTTGCCGGGCCAAGGCTTTTAGCGCGACCATCACTTCGTCGGTCGCTTCACGGGCGGCGTGGGGATGAATACCGACTGCGGCATAGATTTCAGCATAGGTTGCAGCGAGTTCGACGCTTGCCTTGGAGCTGGCCAGATCGCAGCCGATGGTCAGGATATGGTTTACACCAGCGGTCTTGGCCGCTTCGATAACCTGTGGCAGGTCAGCTGCAAAACGCCCGTTGTCGAGGTGGGCGTGAGTGTCTATGAGTGCGGGGGGGCAATTGTTCATGGTGGTTCTCCAATACTAAGGGGCGCAAAAGCGCCCCTTAGCATAAACGATTATGTGAAGGACTGCGTTATTCGGCTTCAATACGGGGAAAAAGAGGTGAAGCCTTGGCAATAGCTGTCCCCGGCTGTAGCAGGCCCCAGCGGCTGTTGTCCCTCAGATTTAATTTTGTTTCGGCCTGGCCAAGGGTCAGCATAATACTCTGGGAGGTTTCGGGCAGAAAGGGACCGACCAGCAGGGCCACGAGACGTACCGCTTCCAGCAGATTGTAAAGTACCGTGCCGAGGCGTTCCTGTTGCGCGGGGTCTTTGGCCAGGGCCCAGGGACTGCTGTCGTCGATATATTTATTGGCGGCGCTGATCAACTCCCAA
>CAZKQY010000096.1:0-6185 GCA_964555005.1 uncultured Syntrophotalea sp.
GCGGGGAGCCGCTGGCTCAGCCACAGTTTCTCAAGGCGGCCCTGAAAGAAGCTCAGAGTCGGGGGATACACACCGCCATTGAGACCAGTTCATTTGCCAGTTGGGAAGAGTACCGACCCATTCTGGAAAACGTCGATCTGGTGCTGACCGATATCAAACACATGGACGACAAAGAACATCAACGCCTCACCGGGGTTTCCAACCGGTTAATTCTTGAAAACCTGCAAAAGATCTCCAAATGTGGCATTCCCTTGAGGCTCCGTGTGCCGTTAATCCCCGGCTTTAATGATTCCGAAGACAACCTCAAAGCCACTGCCGATTTCGTTCAGCAGCTCAACAATGTTCAGTCCCTCGACATTCTACCCTATCACCGCCTCGGCGAAATGAAGTGGCAACAGTTGGGTGGCCGGTATCCCCTGGAAGGACTGGAGCCACCGACGCTTGAACAGGTCGAAGAACGCACCCGCTGTCTGCAGGATCGCTGCTTCAAGATCTCTATCGGCGGCTAATGCTGATCATCGGTACAGTATCTGAAAGAATTCCATGCTATGTGCAGGCTCTCGCGCGGACTCAAGGCCTTATGTGCTTGAAGAATATGTTCAGTTTGATTTTCAAATTTGATTAAAAAGATAGGTCAAATATTATAAACCTTCCCCTGAAATACCTATTGTAAGCGATTTATTTTCACCAAAAATCACCACTTTAGGTGATTGTGAGAAGTTTAACCTGATGCTAGTACTATGGTGACAGGCATGGCTTTACATGGACAAGGTTTGAGAAGGCCTTACGCTTATGAACGCCGGTCGAACTTTCTTCCTCTTTGAAATTCCAAGCGCGGGTGCTTCCTTTCTCCCTCGCTTGGAACTCTTTTCTGCCAACAATCAATATTTTTTCTTGAAGGATAAAGGACTGTCTGCTTCGCAGAAAGTATATAAGCGTGGATTATTGTGATGATTCCCCATGATTGACCGCATCGCTTGATGCAGACTTTATCGTCAACAATGTGGCCTGTTTTATTTGGTACAAGGTGCGGTTCTTTGATGGCCTGGTAATGACAGGGAGTAACATCATGACAAGAAGTTCTACGGAATACCAACCGTTTGCCGACCAGGTTGAATCTCTGACCCTCGACGGTATTGACCACTATAAAAGTGGAGATTACGACCAGGCGCTGGCTGCCTTTGGTGAAGCGACCCGCTTCTGCCGCAAGATGGGTGATGTTGCGGGTGAGGCGCGCCAGCGGATTCTGGAAGCAGATGTCTATTACGCCAGCGACAAACATGAGCAGGCCCTGGCCAGCTACCGGGAGGCTCTTGAGCTTTATTCCCGGCTGGGCGATAAGGGTCGTGTAGCGAACCTGCAGAACAACATTGGATTGTTGCTGACCCAGCTAAAACATTACGATGAGGCCCTGGATACCTTTGAGGCGGCTATGCAGCAGTTCGAGTCCATCGGTGATCTGGCGCAGGTCGCCGCTCAGTTGGGAAACATGGGCTCGGTATGCAGGGACAGTGCAGATTACAACAGATCCCTTGATTATTATCGCCAGGCCTTGGTCCGCTTTGAAGGCCTGGATCAGCCTGTCAGAATCGCCGACCAGCACGCCAATATCGGCTACATATATGTGCTGCAGGAGGATAAGGCTGCAGCTCTTGAGCATTTCACCCAAGCCGCGGTGATCTACCGGCGAAGCGGCGAAGACCGGAAGGCTCACCAGACGTCGAAAAATATCGAAGCCCTTGGCGGGAGGGGGAGGGCCGATGTTGGGGATGCAGCTCGCTGAAGATTATTTTTCAAAATGCGGATTACCGATGTTGCGGCGTTCTTTTGCCGGCCTCGTGGATCGCATCGCTGTTGGCCTGGTCGGGCCCGGTTCGGAGTGTTACGGTTTTGATGATGAACTGTCCCGCGACCACGACTGGGGCCCCGGGTTTTGCCTCTGGCTCAAGAACGACGACTACAATTGTTATGGCAAGGACCTGCAGGCCGCCTATTGCCAACTGCCGCCGATTTTCTCCGGTTTTGGGCCGCGCCGGGTCAGTCCCGGTGAAGAAGGTCGCCTCGGTACCATGACCATTACCGGTTTCTATGGCCGTTATACCGGTTTAGTTCGTCCCCCTGAGACGTTACGTGAATGGCTTGTACTACCGGAGCAGGCTTTGAGCGTGTGCACCAATGGGCGCGTGGTTCACGATCCGGCTGGTTGCTTTTCCAATTGGCGGGAAAAACTGCTCGCATACTATCCAGAGGATATCCGCCGCAAAAAAATCGCTTCGCGTTGCATGACCATGGCTCAGACCGGGCAGTACAACCTGGACCGAAGCTTGAAGCGCGATGAACCCTTTGCCGCCCATTACGCCGAATTGCGGTTCTGCTGCGAGCTGATGCAGACAGTTTTTCTTCTTAACCGGCGCTACCCGCCTTTCTACAAGTGGCTGCATCGCGCAACCTCATCGCTACCTATTTTAGGTCGGCTGGTGTACTGCAAAGTTATGGCTTTATTACGTAGCAGCGACAACGAACAGAAGATTGACATCATCGAACAACTTTGCGGTCTGGTTGCCGACGAATTGCGGAACCAGGGATTGAGCGATTCGCCGAGTACCTTTCTGCTTGACCACGGCCCAAGGGTTCAGGCCGGTATAGTAGATCCTGAACTTCGCATACATTTCATGCCCCTGGCCTGATTTTTTCGAAGGAGGACTTATGCAAAAGAACTGTGCATCGCACCGATTGGCCAAAAACGCATATAATCTGATCGAAAGCATTCTGGCCCTAGAGTGGGAGATGTTTCAAGCTGTGCCCACGGACTGCCACTACAGCTGCCAGGAGGACCCGGAGAATTTCCGCCTCCATCGGCGGGCTCAGTTCGCTGCCTGGTCGGTTCCTACTCTGCAAAGTTACCTGCTTGATCTGCGGCTGGCCAGGACTGCAGAACGTAATCTGATGGCGATCAAGTATGCGCGCATGGACGATCGGCTGCCGCGGGAAAACTTCAGTTCACACATCGAGGCTATCGTCGACCTGGTGGCGCAAGGGCAGAAACAGTTCATCGCCAAATTTCCCGGATTGATGAAGGGTGGACGTCCTCTTGACGATTCCGGCGGCGATCCGGACCGGGTATCATTCACCACCTATCTGTGCGGCGAACTCGAAACCTATTCGGAAACGACCCTGGGATTGCTGCTGGCAGATATTCAGGGACTGCAAAAAATAGAATCGAGTCTTTCCGAGGTGATCTACAACTATCTTGCCAAACAGTGGGGATACAATTCCCTGGATGATCTGGAAAAGGATCTGCAAAAATAATAACAGTTCCTTAAGGTGCGAGTGCAAGGCGTCAAGCCTGACAATCGGCCTGGGGGACATCCTATAGTCCACCTGTCAACATAAAATAAAAGTTCTCTTAAAACAGTACGTTAGCAATAGCCTCTATTTTCAGGCGCATCTCTCCCCCTTGATTTTATAAGTGGCGAGTCTCTCACTTGGCGAATCTGGGGCTTAATCGTTACAGTTATTCGACATCCGCCGCCCGCATCGGGAACGGCACCGTCTGGAAATCATCCCTTATCCAAGCTTCAAGATTCAGAGAGAGGCCCGGTAGTGTCCCTCCCGAAGTCGTATGCCTCAAGGTTCTTGAAAGGGATCATCTCGCCAACTTCCTGCTTCAGGTAAGCGGTCTTACCCCGAGAAGCAGGAAGGGTTATATGTCTCTCTGCGCTTCATATGCGTCCAGGCAATGACCAGCATCTTGGCGGCCAGCTTGAACCTCATCTTCAGCTTGATACCGCGCTCAAATTCACGCTCCTTGAGACACCGGCGGAAGTAGCTCCTGAGGTTCAAATTTGATGTCGAAGCGACCATAGCCGCCTGCACCAGGGCATATCTAAGTGCGGCTTTGCCTTGCTTGGAGATCACCGGGGTTGCGTTGTTGCTAGTTTTACCACTTCGAGAGGCGCTGAGGTCCAGTCTGGCCAGACGTAACACCTGCTTGCGATTCTCAGGTCTGCAAGGGGTCAGCTGACCCCTTACGTAAAAGACTTTGCCGGTCTACAGCAACCGAATGAAAAGGTCAAAGAGATGTCTTGTTTATACTGTTGCATTGTCTAAAGGGTCTAAAATCGGCAGAGATGCGAAATTCTTACTACCCCTGCAATACGAGAAAAACCCGCCAGGTAAACTTGCCGGGTTTTTAATATATGATGAATGATGCCCCTTGTTTCAAGGTAGTTGCCGTCTTAAAATTCCGGTTCCAGCGGCGACAACGCGCCGTCCACTGGAACCGGTTGTTAGCTTACCCTTTTCTTGGTGCCCTGTTCAGGCCCCTTCAAAGACGGGTTTTTAAAATCAGACAAGGTCGAAGCGATCAAGGGTCATCATCTTATTCCACGCCGCTACAAAGTCATGCAGGAACTTCTCCTGGGAGTCCTCACAAGCATAGACTTCCGCGACGGCCCGGAGCTGGGAGTTAGAACCGAAGATGAGGTCGATGCGGGTGCCGGTCCATTTTAATTCGCCCGTCTTACGATCACGACCCTCGAATACGTCCGCGTCTTTTGCCGTTGCCTTCCAGGTTGTGCCCATGTCGAGCAGATTCACAAAGAAGTCGTTGGTGAGCGTCTCTGGCCGCTTGGTGAAGACTCCATGCGGGGACTGTCCGAAGTTGGCATTCAATACCCGCATACCGCCCACAAGAACCGTCATCTCTGGAGCGGTCAGCGTCAGCAGTTGCGAACGATCAACCAGCAGTTCCTCTGCCGATACGGCGTATTTAGCTTTTTGGTAGTTGCGGAATCCGTCTGCGGCCGGTTCGAGCACGGCGAAGGATGCCGCATCGGTCTGCTCCTGGGTAGCATCCGTACGCCCCGGCGCGAAGGGGACCTGCACGTCGTGTCCGGCGTTCTTTGCGGCTTGTTCGACGGCTGCGCAACCGCCCAGCACGATCAGGTCGGCGAGGGAAACCTTCTTTCCACCCGACTGTGCGCTGTTGAATTCCTTTTGGATTCCCTCCAGGGTCTGCAGCACGGTCTTCAGTTGAGCGGGCTGGTTGACTGCCCAATCCTTCTGCGGCGCGAGACGAATGCGGGCGCCGTTGGCACCGCCACGCATATCGGAGCCACGGAAGGTGGATGCCGAAGCCCAGGCGGTGGAGACCAGTTGCGGTATCGACAAACCCGAGGCGAGGATTTTGGCCTTGAGAGCGGCGATGTCCTGGGTATCGATCAGTTTGTGGTCTATTGCGGGCACCGGATCCTGCCAGATCAACGCCTCGGCCGGAACTTCCGGGCCGAGATAGCGCACACGGGGCCCCATGTCGCGATGGGTCAATTTGAACCAGGCGCGGGCGAAGGCATCGGCGAATTCTTCGGGGTTCGCCAGGTAGCGCCGGGCGATCGGCTCATAGATCGGGTCAAAGCGCAGGGAGAGGTCTGCCGTGGTCATCATCGGCCGGAATTTCTTTGACGGATCGTGGGCTCCAACTATCATATCCTCGTCGTCCACGTCCTTGGCCAGCCACTGGTTGGCGCCGGCCGGACTCTTGACCAACTCCCACTCGTATTTGAACAGCACCTTCAGATAGCCCATGTCCCATTGGATCGGGTTCGGCTTCCAGGCACCCTCAATGCCGCTGCTGATGGTATCGCCACCTTTGCCGCAGCCGAAGCTGCTCTTCCAGCCGAGGCCCTGCTCCTCGATGCCGGCTGCTTCGGGCTCTGGCCCCACTTGGGTCGCCGGACCGGCACCGTGGCACTTGCCAAAGGTGTGGCCGCCGGCGACCAAGGCGACGGTCTCTTCATCGTTCATCGCCATACGCGAAAAGGTCTCGCGGACATCAAGGCCCGAGGCCACCGGATCCGGATTGCCGTCAGGGCCTTCCGGGTTGACATAGATCAGGCCCATCTGCACGGCGGCGAGGGGATTATCGAGATCCCGGTCTCCGGAATAACGGCTCTTGGGCTTGTCACTCGTAGCCAGCCATTCCTCTTCGGCACCCCAATAGATATCCTGTTCCGGCTCCCAAACGTCCACGCGCCCACCGCCGAAGCCGAAGGTCGAAAATCCCATCGACTCAAGTGCACAGTTACCGGCGAGGATCAACAGGTCGGCCCAGGAGATCTTTTTGCCGTATTTCTGTTTGATCGGCCAGAGTAGACGACGCGCCTTGTCGAGGTTCACGTTGTCGG
>CAZKQY010000097.1:0-15943 GCA_964555005.1 uncultured Syntrophotalea sp.
TCACCCAGCCACTCCCAAGTCCTTGCTCCTCCTCTTCCACAGCCCTTTCCCACAGCCGCAAAGCCTGGACCGGCCCCAAGGTCTTGGCATCAAGACGCAGACGAGCGGCCATTTGCCATTGCCACTGGAGATGAAAATGGATTGCCGGGGATTTCCAAGCTATACAGCCCTGCTCATGCTTGAGCCGATCATAAGCCTGCACCAGATAGCGGGCCAGACGCTGGTTAACCGTCAGCACCAGAGCGCCCTTCTGGGCGGCTATCACAAGGTCTGTTTTCGTCATTACCATGTCTTGAGCCATGCCCTCAGCCATTCTTCCCATATTTACTCCGTAGCTGGCCGGAAGCCAGACGCATCAGACCGTAAATCATCAGGCCTCCCACAGCATTGGCAAGAATATCAGCGATATCACCGTTGCGCCTGGAGGTTATAGATGCCTGCAGAACCTCCATCAACACCCCGTACCCCAAGGAAAAAATCAGCGCATAGCGCCAGACCCGCATCGGAGAAGACGCCAGAGGCAACAGAGCCCAGCCGGCAAGCAAGGCCAACAATGCATAGGCAAGAGCATGCTGTGCCTTATCCCAGGAGAGTATGCCGCTTTGTGGAACAGGGGGATTAGGCATAACCGACAGATAAAGGATGGTCAAAGCAGCTAAAACAAAAATGGTCAGACGAAGTTTGACGCCAATGTGAATCATAATAAATATCCTGAATTGTCGTGATACTTCCAAGAAGCATCTAAAATAAACTATCGGATCGTCCAGACGTAAGTATTTTTAAAAAATTATTCATCATCTTAAATAACACTATTTATCAATATCTTAAACATCGATACCTAATTCAATTTACTATTTATTCAAGACTAATATCGCCCCCTCAAAGGAAGGCCAATCTACCAGCCCAGCCACATATCAGCACCTAAAGCGCTTTTATTCCCTGTCGGCCATGAAGAGAATCATGCAAATCCTCGCTGCTGTCTTTATTCCGAAGAAGCCAAATCCCTGATCCAGGAAATTGCCGCCCTGCACAGTAAACTTATGGAACTGCACATAGCCAGGAAAATTGAGAGGCGCGAAAAAGGAATCACCTATTTAATAGTCTGTGCCGGGAAGGATCTTCGGCCCGGACCCTGACCTCATGTCGGAAGGAAAACAGGCCCGGGCTGCAAATGCCCCACATGCCTCAAGGTCCGCAAGGCGCAACGGGACGACCTTGCGCACCATAAGATTTATCGAAAGGACATCCTTAGATACAAGAAATGGCATGTCGAATTCCTCGCACATGCCGTTTCTTTATCCTATTCATATTTTTATTTATCCAGCGCAACCCGCCGCAATCGCAGGGCGTTGCTGATCACCGATACGGAGCTGAAGCTCATGGCCGCAGCTGCAAGCATCGGACTCAGCAGCAGACCAAAAAAAGGATAGAGAATCCCGGCCGCGATAGGTACTCCCAGCGCATTGTAACAAAAGGCAAAAAACAAATTTTGGCGGATATTACGCATAGTCGCCCTACTTAAAGAACATGCACGCACAATACCTCGCAAATCACCTTTGACCAGGGTCACTCCGGCACTTTCCATGGCCACGTCCGTACCTGTACCCATGGCGATCCCCACCTGGGCCTGGGCCAAAGCAGGTGCATCGTTAATGCCGTCACCGGCCATGGCCACAAAGCGGCCCTGTTCCTGCAGTTCCCTGACCTTGGCTGCCTTGTCCTGAGGCAACACATCGGCCCGCACTTCATCGATGTTCAGCTGGTCTGCCACAGCTTGAGCTGTAATGAGATTGTCTCCGGTCAGCATGACGATATAAATGCCACGCTGATGAAGTTGACGAATCGCTTCAGGGGTGGTTTCCTTGATGGGGTCGGCTACTCCCAGTAAACCCGCCACTTGGCCGTTCACTGCCACAAACATCGCGGTCTGGCCTTCGTTGCGTAACTCCTCGGCACGATCCAGAAATCCCGCAGGGTCGATGTTCAGCTCCTCCAGAAATCTCTGGGTACCAAGTACCAGATCAGCCCCCTCCACCTGTCCCGCAACCCCCTTACCGGTAAAAGATTCAAAGTTCTCGACCGGAGCAAATTCCATCCTCCGGGTTTCTGCCCCTTGCACGATGGCCGCAGCCAGAGGATGTTCGCTGCCTCGCTCCAGGCTTGCCGCCAACCGTAACAGCTGATCCTCGCCCCATCCTTGCCGTGCTTCCACCGCGACCAGTTTAGGTTTACCCTCAGTCAGAGTTCCGGTCTTGTCCACCACCAGGGTATCGACCTGTCGCAGCAGTTCGACCGCCTCGGCGTTTTTGAACAGTACACCCATACTCGCCCCCCGGCCAGTAGCCACCATAATAGACATAGGGGTGGCCAAACCCAGCGCGCAGGGACAAGCAATAATAAGCACCGCCACCGCGTTAATCAAAGCGTGAGCCATTCGCGGCTCCGGACCGAAAACTACCCAAACCACAAAGGTGATTAAGGCGGAAAAGACCACCGCCGGCACGAACCAGCCGGCCACCCGATCGGCCAATTTCTGAATCGGGGCGCGACTGCGCTGGGCCTCGGCCACCATTTTCACGATTTGACTCAACAGAGTATCGGAACCGACCCTTTCGGCCTGCATGATGAGGGAACCGGTCTGATTCACCGTGGCACCGGTGACCGAATCACCGGCCTGCTTAAGCACCGGCAACGGTTCTCCGCTGATCATCGATTCATCAATACGGCTTGAGCCTTCCAGCACCACCCCGTCCACCGGCACCTTTTCGCCAGGCCTGACCCGCAATCGATCTCCGACCAGAACCTCTTCGAGGGGCACGTCCCCTTCGCTGCCATCCGCCGCAACACGTCGTGCGGTTTTGGCGGCCAGCCCCAGCAACACTCGAATCGCCTGCCCGGTCTGGTTGCGGGCGCGGCCTTCCAGAACCTGCCCAAGTAGTACCAAGGTGGTAATTACCGCCGCTGCCTCAAAATAGACCGCCACCTCGCCCCCTGCACCGCGAAACGATGGGGGAAAAAACTGCGGCCACAGGGTGGCCACCAGGCTATAGCCATAGGCCACACCAACGCCAAGCCCAACGAGGGTAAACATATTGAGAAACCGATTAACCAACGATTGCCAAAAACGGACCAGAAACGGCCAGCCGCACCACAGAACCACCGGGGTGGCGAGAATCAGCTCAATAATGTTCAGGGTGCGTGGGGCCGCCAACCCTGCAATCCAGCCGGATAATCCCGGTACCATCTCGCCCATGGCCAGGATGAAAACCGGAACCGTTAGCGCCAGGCTGATCCAGAAACGCCGGATCATGATCCTCAGCTCCGGGTTATTCTCATCCTCAAGGCTCACTTCTTTCGGTTCCAGGTCCATGCCGCAACTAGGACAACTGCCCGGCCCGACCTGCAGCACCTCCGGGTGCATGGGGCAGGTATATTCCCTCAGATCATCTGCCATACTGTGTTTTTGCACCTTTTCCCCCTTATTGTCTAAAAAGTCTTGAGGATGCTGCTCGAACTTTTTAAGACAATGCTCAGAACAGAAGTGGTAGATCTGCCCTTTATATTCCAGTTGGCCAGCGGATTTTTCAGGTGCGACATCCATACCGCAGACAGGATCTTTCATGGCGACCTCTTTTCCCTGAATCAAAAGTTTTTTCTTGATTTCTTGCCTTTGCGTGAGACAAAAAACTGAGCTCGTTAAACACACGAAGCTGCGAAGAACGCGAAAAAAGACCAACGTAAGAGCCTTGGCATTTCAGGCTATGTCACCACGTAATGGCCGTGATATTTACGCACCTTGCCGTCAGCCAGTTTTGTGGATATGCGAAAATGCCAGATGCCGGATTGATCCAGAGTCACGTCGGCAGCGAAATAACCTTGCATCCCTCTCAAGGGGATGGGAGTCGCTTCTTTACCATCCGGAGAATCAATCTTGACCACCACGGTGCCGCTGTCCATGGCCAGCCCCGTTTCAGCATCGGTAAGCATCACCATCAAATGGTGAGTGACCAGGTGATTGGCGGGCAGGAGTATCGAGTCGATGGCCGTCAAGCGCACCATCGCCTTAACGCCCTCCTGCACTTCTTCATCAAGCATGATCATTACACTCTGGCCATAATCCATACTGTTATTCATGGCTTTCATCGGTTGTATATTATCATAGTCCATGGCCCCGAACTTGTCGTGATCGGCACGGTGTTTCATAGCCGGTGCCGAGGTAGCAAACAGGACGGAACCTGCGATCAAGGCGATGATCCAACTGATTTTTCTGTGTTTCATTACGTCCCCCATATTGTGTAATGGTCGTTTGTGGCCGATTCAGCAGACACGAGAACTTTTCAGCAAACAGCTAGTTTTCATCCACAAACTATGGATGGATACCAACTCAGGCTAAGCCTGTGTCGGCCCACCTTAACAGCAATCAAAATGTCTCAGAATTACTTGACACGACTAGCCAAACATAAACCCTCGCCGATAAAAACCGCATTGATCATGGGATATCTTCCAGACTAACCCGACAAAACGACTGTTAATTAAACCGTTGAAAGATCAATTGCTTTATGGTAACTATCAACTAAATTTTGCTGTATTCAGAAAAATTCACAAGATGGTCAAACAAAACACTACTCTATCGAGATCTGGAAAAAAACGCCACAATGCCGTAGAGCGGACTTTTTGCAACGCCATCAATTTTCATCTGAAAGGAATTCTGTAGTGAGACTTTCCACCAAGAGCCGTTACGGCCTGCGAGCCCTCTTCGACATGGCTTACAATGCCGGAAACTTGCCGATTCAGGTTAAGGAGATATCCCGCCGGCAGAATATCTCACCCCGCTACCTGGAGCAAATCTTTCAAAGTTTCAAAAAAGCCGGGATTCTGAAAAGCAAAAAAGGTCCTCAGGGAGGCTATTTTCTGGCCAAAAGACCGGATGAAATCACCGTTCAGGATATCGTTGCAGCCGCTGAAGGCGATACCCTGATAGTTAGCTGCACCAATATAAAAGAAGCTGACGAACCGGCCTGCGAATTCAATGCCCAATGCGTCACACAAACTGTTTGGCTCGACGCAACTACCCTGCTCAACGACTACCTTTCCAAACTGACCCTTAAGACCCTCTGTGAGCGGGGCCAAGCCATGGGACTCAAGCGCGAATCGAATCACAAATTCATGTACTATATTTAACCGCTCCAACAACCTCTCGGCACCCATATTTTTCTTAAGACAATCGCCCGGCAAGTGGCATGCAACCTGTGAATCCTGCTCTCCCTCCAGCCGACCGCCCCTCTTCTGCCATATTTCTTTTTGACCAGTGGATTCTTTCCGTTATTCTATAGTAACGTCAAAAATAAGAACTATTCTCTTAGCTGTCTATTGTGACAGTCTTAGCTTACTATTTGTTTTTTGGAGGTTTGTGCCAAATGAGCGACTGGAAACACTTTCTTACCGACCCGGTCATCGCCTATTTCTCCATGGAAATTGGTCTCAGCGTCGACATTCCAACCTATAGCGGCGGTCTCGGCATTCTGGCTGGAGACACCATCAAAGCCGCAGCCGACCTGCAACTACCCATGGTCGCCATCACCCTGGCCAGCCGCAAAGGCTATTTCACCCAATCGATCGATGGGCAGGGCTGGCAACAAGAATCACCCAACAAATGGGCACCGGAAGAGCTTCTCGAGCTGATGCCGGCAAAGGTACTGGTCTCCATCGAAAATCGAGATGTCAAGATTCAGGCCTGGCTTAAACGGGTCAAGAGCCCTACCGGCGGCGAAGTACTCGTATTTTTTCTCGATACGGATATCGAAGGCAACCTACCCCAGGATCGAGCTATAACTGATAAACTTTATGGTGGTAACAACGAGTACCGCCTCAAGCAAGAGATCGTACTCGGCATAGGCGGCGCCCGCATCCTCGCCGGACTAGGTTTTCGGGTACGCAAGTACCACATGAACGAGGGCCACGCCAGCCTGCTGACTTTGGAACTGCTTAACCGCACCCGACGGCCTGTGGAAGATACCTGGGATGAACGAAACTCCTGGGATCCGCGCAAGGTCCAGCAGCAATGCGTCTTTACTACCCACACCCCGGTTATCGCCGGGCACGACCGCTTCCCCTATGATCTGGTACAGCGGGTAATGGGAGAAGAAGTGCCCCTCTTTCTGTTGCAAGAACTGGGCGGCAAGGACGAGCTTAACTTAACAATGCTGGCCCTGAATCTTAGTCGTTACGTCAACGGTGTAGCTAAAAAACATGGAGAAGTCTCCCAGGCACTGTTTCCAGGATTCGAAATTCACGCCATCACCAACGGCATTCACCCCTTTACCTGGGCCTCACCATATATGGTCAAACTATTTTCCCGGTACTTTCCAAGTTGGGGTATCGAACCGGAACTATTGGTACGGGTCGACACCATTCCCGACCAGGAAATATGGGAAGCCCATACCGGCGCCAAGGCCAGGCTGTTTCAATACGTCGCTGAGACGACGGGTACTCAACTCGACCCGGAATTACTTACCATCGGTTTTGCCCGCCGGGTCGCGACCTACAAACGAAGCAATCTGATCTTTTTCGATATAGAGCGTCTGCTAAATATCGGTCGAGGAAAAATTCAACTGGTGCTTGCCGGCAAAGCCCATCCCCACGATCAACCCGGTAAAGAGATCATTCACTCCATCATCAACGAGATTGAAAGTCTGCGGGGCCAGATCGACATTGTCTACCTGGAAAATTACGACATGCAACTGGCAGGACTGCTGATCCCCGGAGTTGACCTGTGGCTTAACAATCCCATACGCCCCCTGGAGGCTTCGGGAACCAGTGGCATGAAGGCCGCCCTCAACGGCGTGCCCAATTTCAGCGTACTGGACGGCTGGTGGATAGAGGGCCATATCGAAGGGATCACCGGTTGGTCCATCGGCCCACCGGCCCACGGTACCTCGATCAACCAGAACCACACCGATGAAGATGTCCAAGATCTCTACGACAAATTGGAAAAAATTATTTTGCCCCTCTACTACGAGGACCGACCGGGCTGGATTCGAGTGATGAAAAATGCCATCGGCAAAAATGCTTACTATTTCAACACCCAGTCGATGATGCGCCGCTATGTCACCGAAGCCTACTTTCGTTAAACCATGCAAGGCCGCCAATCAAGCGGCCTTTTTTTTAGTGCTGTTAAAGTTCGACTTTTCATCTGCCCGTGGCCACTAATACGCAACTGCAGATACGGCTCCATCCTCTTCGGCGAGAACAGCCTCCAACCCTGCAAACTATCCCATTTAGCCCCTGTGACAGGACTCCGCAATGAAACGGTTGACGCTTTTCCAATCAGCCGATAAAATGCCTGCCATCATTCATCCGCAGCAAAGGACGGTCATGCATATACTGGACATTTTCGCCGCCAACCCCACCACCTTTTCCTTTGAGTTCTTTCCGCCCAAAACGGATAAAGCCGCGAACCGGCTCTACGAGACTATTCGCCAGTTGGAGGCATTAAAACCGCACTTTACCTCAGTGACCTACGGCGCCGGAGGTACAACCCGTGAGCGGACCCACGAGTTGGTAATGCGCATTCAGGAACAAACCGCCCTCGACCCCATTCCGCATCTAACTTGTGTTGGCAGTTCGGCAGAAGAAATCGAACAAATTCTCACCTGCTATGCCGAGGCAGGCGTCAGCAATATTCTTGCCCTGGCCGGTGACCCCCCCCCCGAGCAGCCTAACTATGATCGGTCGCAGGATGCTTTTCCTCATGCCGCTGATCTGGTTCGCTACATCCGCCAGTTCAACAAACGGGGCCTGCATCCCGACAAACGAGGATTCGGCATCGGTGTCGCGGGTTTTCCCGAAGGACATCCCGGAACACCGAATCGACTGCTGGAAATGGATTATCTCAAAGCCAAGGTCGATGAAGGAGCCGACTACATCTGCACCCAGCTCTTTTTCGACAATCGGGACTTTTACGATTTTCGCGAGCGTTGCCTGCTCGCCGGCATCACCGTGCCCATCATTGCCGGCGTCATGCCCATTGCCTCGGTGGAAGGAATGAGACGCATGGCCGACCTGGCCGGAGGCACCCGTTTCCCCGCCGCCCTTCTGCGTTCAGTACAACGTTGTCAGGACGATGCCGAAGCCGTGCGCAATGTCGGTATTCACTGGGCCACCGAACAGTGCCGTGACCTTCTGGATAATCAAGTCCGGGGCATTCACTTCTACACTCTCAACAACTCCGATGCTACCAAACTGATCTTTCTTCGGTTAGGTCTCAAAACCCAATCCAAAACCACCTGACAAGAAATCCATCAGGCGGTTTCATGATTCCCAACAGATAAGCAAAGCCCGCCTGGTTAGCCAAGCGGGCTTTGCTTATCTGATTAATGATGATTAACGAGACACCTCCTTGTTAAGCTGAGGTGTCTATTTTAACTGGAGAATATCCCTCCTTCGAGTTTATACATATATTAAAATCTACTTTTGATACAAATCATTGATAAATAGTAAATGTTGTTTGTTAGCGAGAAGAATTGGATCATTAATAGTCACTTCGCCCAACCCGGCTAAGTCAAACAACTTTCCTAATATTGGTATCCTTGTTAAATTAATGTTTCTTTTTTTGTATAGAACTTCGGAATCCATATCTTGTTCCCAAATAACACACAGATGATTGATTTCTTGAAAAAGCTTTTGATAAACTGGTATTTTTTTTCTTGGGGATAGCTCTTTTAGTTCCGCGTCCAAATCTGAAAAATAATTACGGAAGAGAGTTGCGTTTTTTGAGTTTCTGATTTCGTTTATACTCTCTGCAACGGTTATATTTTGTGCTTTTGCATAAAATAACACATGCTCAACAATGGGTGGAATTTGAACATTAATATTTGCAACCACTCCACTTCTTGATTCATTAAACTTTTGATCAAACTGCTCAATAACAGAAACTGCGGTTTTATCCACGTACTGCTGGATTGTGTTTGTTAATAACTTCTCTCTTTCAGGATGTGGAGAATAATAAATTTCATTTTCGTTGGCGACATCAGCATATACCAACCCACGCTGATCAATATCAGTACCAACGATAACAGTATTTTCGAATGAAGTCCGATCATAAAGACGATTATCCTCAATAAAACGGAATGAGTCTGAAAACGTGTTACAAATTTTACTCAATCGATGATAAGAAACTCCATTTGATTCGACAACTAATTTGTCACATAAAATAAGATTCTCTATCAACGAAAAGTTTTCCCTAAAAACAACTTCCGCCGAATCTTTGACCTTTTGGTCATAGAACCAATCGAATTCAAAAATCGTATATAGGTCAACTAATACTTCAGACATTCACGATTAACCCTTGAATTATGTTTCGTTTATGCTAGCAAAATTCATTTAATCCGCACAAACCAATACTTTAATTAATCGACCAATATATAGTCCAAAACCTCTCCAAATTTAGTCATAATTAATCTAACTTGCGCTTCTTGTCTTGTCAAGAATGATGCATTCACAAAACTCGTAAGATGGCTAAGTTAAAACTTCGCCCTACAAGACCTGAAGTTTTTTCAGAAACGAAGGCAAATACTTTTTTGGTCCTGAAAAAACACCGTAACGCCCAAAGGCGGACTTTTTGCGACGCCATCAAAAATTACAGGCTCTATGACATGTTCCCTGTTGAACATAAGCAATCTCTCAAACAAAAATCATTTGCGCGATTACCAGGGCATAGCAAACATGGGTAAACCAACCAACAGGAGAGGTGTCTGTTTTAATGTTTAAAACAAGATAATCCTCATGAACGACGGCTCTGAAAAGTCTTCATCGCAGCCTGGCGCCAGAAGGTAATTTCGTTAGCTGGCATACCGGCCATCTCACCAAAATGTCGGGCGACTTTTGGGTTAAATTTCCATAGAGGATATGGCAGACCACCGATAATCCGATTAAAAAACTGTGCCGCCAGCAAGAGTAATACAACAGCTGCAGCTATTCCAAGCACATGTCCCGGACTTTTCAAAAACCCAAGAGAAGCAATCGGCGCCGAAGCAGCAGCCGACGGGTGAACGCAATTAAAAAGGACCATCAGGAGGCAGGCAAGACCCATGGCACAGGCAACAACAATCTCCCTCTGCCAGTTAAGCACTGAGCTATCCGTAAGATGAACATCGGGGAAAGCCTGAGCACACAACCACAGTAACAGCAAACCGATGCCAACAGCCAGTAGATGAGATAAAAGAACGTTTCGGGGGCTCGCCTGTTCGGACATGGGGGTATAAAATAAAATAAAAGCCGATGGGCCTAATTGAGGAAAAAGCAGGGGCAGGTTGGTCATAAAAGCCAGAATCGAAATAATCCCGAGAGCCGTAGCGCCCGCAACAAAAACGAACAGCAGTTGTAAAAGGCGTCTGTGCCTGCTGTTGCGCAATAAGTAGCTGAGCTGATGACGGGAAAAAAACGCTACCAGGCGAAACAGAAAACTCTTCTGCGGAACGGGGCGCCGGACAGGGTTCATGCATCCTCATCTTGCCAAAGTCTGTATTCAGCGGCATCCGGTATTGAAAAAACGCAACCATCCTCGTCCACTATTCCTTTGACTGCTTATCGCCGAACCGGCTACACTGTCTAGCTAGAATCCAACCCCTTGAAACAACAAAAGAAATACCATGAAACTGGCCCTGGTTACCATCCACATTGATCACTCTTTGCGATCCGTTCCTCTGGGGACGGCCATGCTGGCAGCCTCTGTTGAACGGGCCTTTGGCGACCAGATCACCACTACCCTGATCGACTGCACTCTGCTCCAATCAGCTGTCGACTGTGTGGAACATATCCTCAACCAACATCCGGACATCGTCGGATTATCCATGACGGTCTGGAACCGCGATCTGACACTGGAAATCGCCCACCACCTGAAAATTATTCGCCCGGACCTAATCCTGCTTACCGGTGGGCCTGAGGCAACCGCCGCCCCGGACTCTCTGCTGCAGATTAAGGATCTCGACTTTGTGTTAACGGGCGAAGGCGAACAAAAGTTAGTTGCGGCCTTAGGTGACTTGCTGCAAGGTCAAACACCAAACGCTTCAGATCTATTGGCGATAGAGAGTATAGCCGACCTGGAAAATTTACCCTCCCCTTACCTGACGGGCCTGCTGCGACCGACCCGGGACGGTGGTGTTTTGTGGGAGCTTTCCCGCGGCTGCCCCTACCGCTGCGATTTTTGCTTTGAATCCCGAGGCAATGCAACGGTGCGACGTTTTCCCCTGGAGCGCGTGCGAGCCGAGGTGCAACTTTTCGCGTCCCTGGGCGTCCGTGAGGTCTTCGTTCTCGATCCGACCTTTAACTACCACAAGCAAACGGCCAAAAAGCTGCTAAATATTATGGCCGAAGATGGCCAGGGACTCCATTTCAGTCTGGAGATCCGAGCCGAGTTGGTTGACCGGGAACTGGCGGAGCTGTTTGCCTCCATCGACTGTTCATTGCAGATCGGTCTGCAAAGCGCCGATGCGGCGGTTCTCCGATCGGTCAATCGCGATTTCGATCAGGACGAATTTTCTGACAAGGTACTATTTCTACATCAAGCGGGGGTGAGCTACGGATTCGATCTCATTTATGCTCTCCCTGGCGATAGCCTGGCCGGGTTTTTGGCCAGTATTGACTTTGCCCTGAGCTTAATTCCCAACCACCTGGACATCTTTCCCCTGGCGGTGCTGCCCGGCACTCGGCTGGCGGATACCGCCTCCGAACTAGGGCTTAAATACCAATCTCATGCCCCTTATCTGGTTTGCTCTTCCACCAGCTTCAGTGCCGCAGAAATGACTCAGGCGGCCCGTATCGGGACCGCCTGTGATTTCTTCTATAATCGGGGACGGGCGGTACCCTGGTTTGCCATGGTATTGGAAGCCCTGGAATTAACACCGTCCGAATTTTTTTCTCAACTGGCGCAGGGCTTGCCCGAAACGTTGCCGGAAAATCCGCTAGCTCTGCAACAGTGCTTTGTCTGCGATCAATTTATACAGCGAGGACAACCAGAGGTAGCCGCCCTGGCCGCCGATCTTATCGCCTATTTCGGGGAGGTTGAACCGTTGTTTGAGACCCCTGCCATCGAACCAAAGTCTGATTCAACCTCCGCAGGGCTCTATCTCAACCCACAATCTATTTTTGTCCACTTCAACCACGACCCGCAACAACTGTTGCAACACCTTGCCGATGACATTACCGATGTGCAAGAATTGGCTTTTTTTGTGCCCCGAGTTGACAGGGACTATTTCTGCTACATTTTTCAAGACACCCTGCAACTTTCGCCCCTCACCTCAGCGCAGAGCGACTACCTGCAGAGTGTAGAGTCCGCTACACCCGGCACAGCCCCTTCGGCGGACTTTCTTGCCGAGGCCCTGGAGAAGGGAATACTATTCCGCAACAACTGACTGCCGGGGCTGGAGAATCTACATAATGCAAGCTCAGCGCCCAAACCACTTCTTTTTACTGCTGTAAACCACTACCTGATTACGGCCTTTTTTCTTGGCCTGAAACATCGCCTGATCAGCAAAGCTGATCATTTCATTTTTGGTGTACGATTCCTCGGCCGCCCGCATGGCGAACACTCCAATGCTGGCTGTAAGATGGCTGCTCTGCCGATTGTGCTCAAAATTGTTCCGCGCAATGGCCAGACGCAGCTTTTCCGCCACGGCCTCAGCTTTCTCGATAGACGTCTCCGGCAGCACCACCGCGAACTCTTCCCCGCCGTAACGAGCAAACAGATCGTATTCCCGTAATTCGCCACGGCAAACATCACAGAACTGACGAAGCATCTCATCACCAAACTGATGACCAAAAGTATCGTTAAGTTTTTTAAAAAAATCGATATCGATCAACATCATCGCCAACGATCGATTATAACGCTTGGAGCGATTGATTTCCTGATCAAGAAAATTCTGAAAGTAGCGGTGGTTGTAAGCGTGGGTCAAACCGTCAATATTAGCCAGCAGCTCCAACTGGTGGTTTTTCTTTTCCAGTTCGGCGGTCAGCAGTTCCAGTTTAACCGTCTTTTCCACCAGGGCCCGGTTCACCTCCTCATAACTGAGGTTCAGCACACTCAACTCAGCATTGGCTATCTGCAGAATCTCGGCAATGGATTTTTGTTCATCAATATTAAATTCAAAATGTTCGGCGGTCTGGTTTACTTCAGCATGAACGTTCTTGAGAAAGTCCTTCAAGACCCGCTCTTCCAGGCCGAGAAGCTGCTTCGCCTGGTCATGAAAACTGGTCACGATCACTTCCGGTGTATTGCTGCGGTAGACCCTGGATATCAGACCCGACAAATAAACAACCTGACAGATCCGCTTAATATTTTCATCCTTGCCATCATAGCTGCGGGGATCCGAATGATGGCGCAGAGGCAGTACCAGAGCATCAGGAAACCCCCAACTGCGCGCCACTTCACTGCCGATATAAGCATGATCGGCACCAATCAAATCATTTTCGAGCTGACAACGCTGGCTACCCTCCCTCTCCATGGCTTCTTCGACCTGCCGATATTGTTCAGGAAAAGCTCGGGCCAGAATCAACACTCCTAAATTCTGCAGCAATCCGGTCACAAAAGCTTCTTCAGCAAAATCCTTATCTACCGCCACCATTAACCTGCGCGAGGCAACCGCTTCGGTAAGGGACTGCTGCCAGAAACGGGCGTAGTCGAAATCACTGTCATCGCTTTGACTAGGCTGCAAAAAAGAAAAAGACAGTACCAGACTGCGCACCGCATTAGTACCAAGAATGGAAGCAGCCTGGTGAATGGTGACAATGGACTGCGGAAAGCTGTAAAAAGCCGAATTGACCACCCTGAGAATTTTGGCTGAAAGAGAAATATCCTTAGATACCAATGCAGCGATATCGCTGATGGTGGTGTCTTCCTTAGCCGTGATTGTAATCAACCTCGATGCCACTGGAGAAAGTGTCGGCAGTACATCCGACTGCAACACCGATTCCAGAATCTCTTCCTTTGTCATTAACCATGCTCCCTAAAGACCAATCAGCAACCATAAGGCCGCCGATACAAAATCTTAATCCCGGCCAATTACTCCATAAAAGCAACAATAATTCAACTACTTTATTAATACCCACAGCAAACCAAGACGCATCTAAAAACCGGGTTCTCCCTGAAACCTGAAATATTTAAGGTATTATTTAATACATTCGCAAAAACGCATAGGATTTACCAAGACCTATAACATCAAATCCAATCACCAGGGAGAACCGATGAAACCATTCCTACTCGAGCTGTTGATCTGCCCGGCCTGCCTTCCGGAAGAAAGGCCTTTGCAGAGCGTTAAACTCGATGTGCAACAGCAGGATATTGTCTCGGGCCACTTGGCCTGCAAGATATGCAACCGCACCTATCCGATCCGTGAAGGTATCGCTTTCATGCTCAAGGCAAACCAATCCCCTGGTGCCGCACCTTCCAAATACGAAACAACCTCTGTGCTGTCTTCATACCTCTGGAGCCATTACGGCGATCTGCTCAATGACCCCGATGCCCCGGACGCCTATGATCAATGGGCCGCGTTGCTACAACCGAACAGGGGTCTGGCCATCGATATAGGGGCCGCCGTCGGACGCTTCTCGTTTGAGCTAGGCCGCAAATGCGACTTGGTAATCGGCGTAGACAATTCCTATGCCTTTATCAAAACAGCACGGAACCTGTTGTTAACCGGAAAGACAGAAATCGAACTGGCTGAGGAAGGGTGCCTGACCCGAAAAGAGCTTCTGACTCTTCCAAAGGAATGGCCATCGGAGAACATCGATTTTATTGTCGGCGACGCTCTAGCTCTGCCCTTTCGCCAAAGCACTTTTACCACTTTGGCCTCCTTGAATCTGATCGACAAGGTGTCAAAACCATTGCAGCACTTGACCGAACTCAACCGTATCGCCAAAGACGACAAAGCTCAGTTGCTCTTTTCCGATCCCTTTTCCTGGTCCACACAGGTGGCTGCTGAGCAGGACTGGCTGGGCGGAACCACTAAAGGTCGCCATGCCGGCCGTGGCATGGACAATCTCACCACTCTGCTGCAGGACCACGGAAACCATCTAAAGCCCGCTTGGAAAATTGACCGAAAGGGGCAAATTTGGTGGAAGATACGCACCCATTGTAACCATTTTGAACTGATTCGCAGCTGCTATATCAAGGCCGACCGTCACCCTTGCTAAAGGGATTGGTGCCATGAAGATTAATTCTGTATGCCGACTCTGCTCCTCCTGCTGTCCTATCGTGGCGACTGTAGAGCAAGGCCGCTTCGTCGCGGCCGAGCACAAAACACCGCTGCCGCCCGGCGAAGCATGGCCCTGCCCAAAACTGACGGCAGCGGCCGATATCATCTATTCACCACTAAGACTGCAGCAGCCCCTGATTCGTCAACCGGATAACGGCTACCGTAAAGCGACCTGGGACGAAGCCCTCGACCTGGTGGCCAGCCGCCTGCTTGATTGCCGACAACAACATGGGGCCGAAGCGATAGCCTGGCTGCGAGGCATGGCGGCGGACTGGGGAGCCCCCTGGGACTATGCCAACCGACTGATGAATGCCTTCGGTTCACCGAACTGCATCGGCAACGGTTCGGTCTGCCATGTGGCCCGGGAGATGGCCCACAACTATACCTACGGTGCCATGACCATTGCTCAGGTGCAGAACAGCGACTGTATTCTGATCTGGGGCAAGAACGACCAACACACCAATCCAGCGACCTTCGATGCCATACTTCAGGCTCGCCAACGGGGAGCCCGCTTGATCATTGTCGATCCGGTCCGTACCGGCCTGGCGGCCATGGCTGACATCTGGCTGCAGATCAAACCGGCTCACGACGGTCCCCTGGCCCTGGCCATGATCGATGAGATGATACGCACCGGTTGTTACGACAAAGAATTTGTCGCGCGCTGGACGATCGGCTTTGACGAGTTGCGCCAGGCA
>CAZKQY010000098.1:0-3312 GCA_964555005.1 uncultured Syntrophotalea sp.
ATCGATGAGCTGGTCGAGGGTTTCCTCGTAAAGAATGCGTCCGTTGACGATGCGCACCGCGCCAATCTGAATAATTTCGTCGCCCTGGGATGGTTTAAGTCCGGTGGTTTCCGTATCGAATACGACGTAAGTTAATTGGGAAAGGGGCTGTTGACAGATATCGTCCGTGCATACCTGGTGCAACAGACCGAATTCATAGTGGATTGGGCGGTGTTCATCGGCGGCGGTGTCGCTAAAATGATCTTCCGCCTCGGCGATGGGCAGGAAAATGCGCAGTTGGTCAATAGACTCATTGTTGTCCTGTGAGAGGTTGAAAGTGCCGCCAATGCGCTGAATAAGGTCGCCGAAAGACACCAGATGATCCTGTGCATCCCGAATCAGCGGCCCCTTTTGCCAGGCGTCCAATTCGGCGTAGCTGATGATGCAGCCTGGCCAGGCTATTTCAAAGAGTGCTTGATCGGTATCGGTGCGACGAAGATGCAGGGTCAGTGCAGAGAAGTTTTCCGTCTTATGTAGTGTATTGACCAGCTGGGCCAGGCACTGCACTATGGCATAGCTGTCTACCTGCAACCAAAGCTCCTTGTCGGCGCAACGGGTGATGGCGATGCCTGCATCATGTCGCAGGTGATGCTCAATGATGCTCAGCAGCTGTTCAGCGAGAATGTTTTCGCAGAGGCCGATATCGATCTTCTGTTGTTTATAGGATTGTTCCGCCTGTTGTAGTGCCTTGATTATGCTGTTGACGGACCGATCGATGTCCGGTCGCGGAGGTTGTTGTTCCGTTTTTTCTAGCGGCGCCTTGTTGAGGATTTTCAGTGCCTGACGGATTTGTTCCAGAGGTGGGTGTAGCGCGGCGGTCAGGCCGTAAAAGATCTGCTCCCGCCGCAGGCCGTTTTCGATTTGCTGGCTGAGGTCCTCCATGGATAAAACGAAGCCGGAGAGGTTCTTTTCACTTTCGCCGTTTTTAAATACCGGCGCCATATGAATCCGCAAAACAAGGGATTCTCCAACGGTCATGACAAAGTTGGCGGTCGGCGATTTCTGCCCGCGATTAGTGGCCTGGTGCAGCATGTCGATGGCATGAATGATGGGGCCGCGATCAAGGATGCTGAACAGCGAGCGACCCAGGCCGATGAGTTTTTCGGGTTTTTGCAGCAGCTTTTGCGCCTGCTGGTTGTAGAGCAGTACCTGACCGCTGCTGTTGCAGGCCAATATCCCGGTGGGCAGGTCCGATATCAAGGCCGCCAGCAGATTTCGTTCGTGCTGAAGATCTGCACGAGCCTGTTTGATCTTTTCTTTAACTTCGGCTTGCAGGGTTTCAAACGCGTCGGCTGATTCGTTGATGATGCCGGCCAGACTAACCAGTTCCGGAGCGCCCTTGGGCTGAATGCGGTAGCTGGGGTTGGCCGCCGAGATCAGTTTGGTTTCCTCGCCCAGGCGCAGGATCGGTATCACGTAAAAGTAAAACAGCAGGCTGACCAGGCCGCCGATAATGAGAAACAGAAAGGTGGCACCGATCAGTGGGAAAGGGATCAGGCGGTGGGCGATGTGGGCGATAAAATTTTGTTCTTCAAGGCTGATCTGATGCCAGGAGGCGGCCAGGCTGCCGAGAATCACGCCGAACACGGCGAACAGGATGATGAACAGGA
The DNA here is from genome assembly GCA_964555005.1 of uncultured Syntrophotalea sp. Taxonomy (GTDB): domain Bacteria; phylum Desulfobacterota; class Desulfuromonadia; order Desulfuromonadales; family Syntrophotaleaceae; genus Syntrophotalea_A. The sequence goes on from CAZKQY010000098.1 coordinate 1,650, forward strand.
AGATCCAGTATTTAACGGTAGGACGCATCGGTGCCCTCGGATTGGTCTTGGCTGCGGTCGCCTTTTAGCGACCCAAGTCTGGTGCACTCGCAAAAGCTTACAGGATGGCTAACTTTTTGCGACGCCATCAATTATGTCTGTTGGATATGATACACAAGATCCACCTTTGTGACAATCAAGAGCTCTGCAGGATGTTTCCGGTTAATTGCCTGAAAAATGACAAAGTGTTGCCGGCCGGATGGATAGGGCTTGTTAGTTCGGTTAAGAGTCGATAACATGCTAATCTGATTTCATCTATAGGTGTCCGGATGGAAATTAGAGTTGCCTGAGTAAAAGGAAAGCGCCCATGAGCCTATCGAAACATTTACGAGACGTGGAACCTTTTAATCAGCTGCCTGAGACGGTGGTGCGGGATCTGCTTGAGGCCGCCCGTATCAGTACTTATTCGGCCGGGGCTTGCATTTTTACTCAGAACGATGCGCCCAGTGGTTATCTCTATGTGGTCAAGGAGGGGCTGGTCGAGATTACCGTGCTGACCTCTGCAGGTGAAGACATGGTGGTTGACTATCTGCAGGAAGGGCAGTTTTTGGGCGATGCGGCCCTGTTCGGTGATGAGCCCTATACGGTCGGCGCCCGGGCCGCTAATGAGGTCGAATGTTATCTGTTGCCCTTTTCGATGCTGCATCAAGTCGAAAGACGCTACCCGCAATTGCGTGATTATTTTGCGGGGGTGCTTGTCTCAAGGGTTCGTCAGCTATACGGCGAAATGGTGGACGATCATAGCCGTAGTGCTCTCGGCCAGATGGAAGCTTATCCCTTTAAAAAGCGCTTATCCGAGATTATGTCGACCCCAGTTCAAACCTGCGCCAGAGAGGCAAGTGCCCGGCAGGTTGCCCGCTGCATGGCCGATAAACGTATCAGCTCCGTTCTGGTTATCGAATCGACCGGTCTTCCTGCTGGCCTGATTACCGAAAAAGACTTGGTGGCCAAGGTGGTGGCCACCGAGGCCGTCGATCCGCAAAAAATCACCGCTGAACAGTTGATGACCCCCCATCCCCACGTCATGTCCCCGGAGACCTACATGTTTGAGGCTATGGCCTACATGCTGGGCCACCAGATCAGGCATATGCCGGTTCTCGATCGAGGGCAACCGGTCGGCATGGTCACCTTGCGCGATCTGATGCGCTACCGAAGCCAGAAAGCGATGTTGCTGCTGGGCAGTATCGAGGAGGAAAATCGTCTGGTCGGCCTGTCCCGCATGCGCAAAGAAATTGTCAATGTAGCGCGGGCGCTACTGGCCGAAACGCGTAATATTCATGAAGTGACAGAGGTTATTTCTCACCTTCATTACGCCATCATCAAGCGGGTCTATGCCATTTGTGAACAACAAATGGTCGCCGCCGGTCAACAGAAGCCGGCCGTGCGGCATAGCTTTTTGATTATGGGCAGTGGCGGACGTCGCGAAATGCTGCTTGGGCCTGACCAGGACAATGGTTTTATCTACGAGGATATGTCCGAAGAAAAGTTGGCCGAGGTTGAGAGCTATTTTGTGCCCTTTGCCGAAAAGTTGGTGGCCTCACTGGCCGAGGTCGGCTATCCCCTCTGTGAAGGCAAGGTTATGGCTAACAACCCGGCCTGGCGCGGCCGCCTGAGCGACTGGCGG
>CAZKQY010000099.1:0-2860 GCA_964555005.1 uncultured Syntrophotalea sp.
AGCTGCCGCCTAAGTAGCCGCAAAAAGCGGCGCAACAGACGCTCTTCCACCGGTATGATCCAGCGACGCAGGAGCCAGATCGCAGCGAGCAGCCCGCCAACACCACCCAACAACCAAGCAACCCTGCTGAGCAGACCTCGCCCGAAGGACAGTTCCCGCAATTTAAAAGTAGCCCCCTTGGCCAGGGCCAGCTGTTTACTCAGGTCATAGGAGATCACCGCCCGGGTCCAGTAATAGTCCGCCCCGTCGAACACACGCCGCGCCCAGCTCAGCGGATTGCCCCGTCCGGCAAAAGAGGCACTGGCGGCATTAACGGCCAGCAGGCTCGGATCGATGCGCCGCCAGACACCATCATCCAGGGCCTCGACCCAGACATGGGCCATATCCTCGCTGATACTGTAATAACCGGCCAAGTCATTGCGCCGGCCACCCAGGTAACCACCGACCAATCGAGACGGCACCCCTTCAAGGCGCAACAGCAAGGCAAAGGAACTGGCGAAAAACTCGCAATAGCCCCGCTTATTATCGAACAGAAATTCCTCCAGAGGGCGATCCGACCCGGGCAGATTGCTGGTAGCATAAATAAGCTGCTGCTGCCGAAAAAAATCCTCGGTGCGGGCGATTTTTCCGGCGGCCTTATCGCCCCCCTGCGCCAACTCGATGGCCGTAGTTCGCAGCCTGGAGGAAACATCCGCAGGCAACTGCAGATAAAAGCCACGATCAACCCTCTTAGCGCTGAGTCGGCCACCAACTCGGCTGATCGAACGATAACTGCCCGCCTTCTTGCGAGAGTGGCCTTGTCTAAAAACAATATCGGAACTGCTGTGCACTCGCAGTCCGCTGAGCTGTTCCACCGGATCGAGACCAAACAGATAACCGTCATCCCGTGCTTCCGGATAGAAGACCTGCACTACCTGCCGTCCACCTGATAGGCGGGCCTGCTCCTGTTGAGGCGGCGATACCCGTCGCCAACTGCTTCCTTCAACCACATTCAACACGATGCCGCGCCAATAGAGATCTTGCACTCCGAGCGCTTCGCTTTCTACACGAAAAACGGGGGCACTGGAGCTTGCATTGCGAACAAAGGCTCCCGGCCGAACGCTTTCGCTAAAACCGCTTAAAGCCGTTTGGCCTGAGTTGAGAAAGTTCCATAAGGGATATTGAGTTCGCGGCAGAATAACAAAAAATACCAACATCAACAGCAGCGAGCCGGCCGGCAACACAAAACTCACCGTAAATAAGGGCCGCAGCCTGTTTGCCGGCAACTGCAATTGCTGATCACTGGCATAAAAAGTCAGCAATACCAGACCCACGGTGACGCTCACCACCTGAAGCACCAGTACAGGAAAAAACAACATATTAAGAGTCAATAACGACGAGCCGGCCAAAGCAAAGATAGCCAGAACAAAGATCTGCAGATAATTACGGGAACGTTTTTCAGTCAGCAGTCGGATAACCAACAGCAACGCCAGAACATTGACTACCGGTTCGACCACATTGACCATGCTCAGACGTAATCCGTAAACAACAAAGAGAAACAGGGTCAACAGGGTGGCTGAAAAGGGCCCAAGAAAGTAGCGCTGCCGCCGGTCACAGACGAAACCCGTCAGCAGTGCCACCGGAAACAAAATTTGAGCCGGCAGCTCAAGAAAAGCATACAGGGGCAGCACACCAAACAAGCAGGCGGCGTAAGTGAAGAAATTAAGCAGAGTGCGTATCGATACCATAGCGTGCCAAAGCGCCCAGTAGACGCAGTTGATGTTGCCGGCCACAGGCCGGCGGAATGCGCCTGCGATCAAGCTGCAGGCCTATGCTACGACCGCTGCGGCCAAGAGCCTTGACCAACCAGCAGGCGCCAGCAAGGCGTTCTTCAAGGTTTTTGCCGGGAAGCCGCAGCGGATCAATGACCAGGGGCGGTGCGGCGAGGGAGGACAGCTCCTTGACCATAAGCTGGTCCTGACGGGCCGTCATCTTCCAGTGAATCAGCTTCAGGGATTCGCCACCGCGGTAGTCGCAGATGCGGGTTAAGTCACCCTCGTAGCCCTTGTCTGCCGCCAGATCACCCTGAAAGAGCCCCTGCCTTACTGCCGCAGGCAGCGGCACCGGCCTCGGACGGGGAAAAACCAGAATCTCTTCAAAAACCGGCAGATCCAGGGAACGGACGAAAAAATTAATCGGAAAGGAGGAACTGACGCGGATGGCCTGCAACGACCGGACCCCGCGGCCACGAAAGGTCACCGCCAAGGACAACCTGACCCCCTCTCCCCGGGCCAACAGTGAGCAACCCGCCTGGCTACCCTCAAAGGTGAGCTGTAACAGGCAAGCGGGTAACCAGCGCTGCCGATTGTGCAACCGCACCGAGACCAGAGTTTCCACCCCGTCGTAGATTTCTTCAGACAGTCGTACCGCAAGCTGCAGCCGAGCCAGGTTATTCCGCCCCAGCCAGCCCGACACAGCCATAAAGCCAAGCAATGCCGACACCAGCATATACATCAGGTTGTTGCCGGTATTAACGGCGCCGAAGCCAAGTAGCAGGGTCAGCAGAATATAGATCCCCCCGGCCCGGGTGAGCTTCAGGCGCGGGGCACCGGTACGCTGTCGACGATGGATTGCAGCACCTCCGTCTTGGGTAAGATTTCGTGTTCGGCTCGCAGAATCAGTCGATGGGCGCCTACCGGCACCGCCAACGGCTGAATATCCTCGGGAATAACGTAATCACGGCCTTCCAGATAAGCGGCGGCGCGAGCCGCAGCCGATGATGCCAATAGAAAGCCGCTCGTTCGCTCCGACGACTTTGGCATAGCTGGTTGCCGTGAACCCCAAGGCCGTCGCCCCCAGGGCCGTGGGCCTCAAGGAGGTT
>CAZKQY010000100.1:0-7439 GCA_964555005.1 uncultured Syntrophotalea sp.
TCAGATAGATATTTTCTATAACGCGCTTACGGGGCAGTTGGAAGTCTCTGGTGCGGCAGTGATGGGTGGCTATGTCAATCTCTACGGCCAGGTAATCAACACCGCTTGGACGACCAGAACGGGCTGGGCTACTCCTACTCCAGGCGGTGCCGCAGTCCCGGTGCAAGAGTACATGGGCAACCCCGGCAAGATCAGGGCACTTGACGGCTACGGCAGGATCAAGATCGAGAACGACAGCAGCCTTGATCTGGTGCTTAATGTTCTGGATACAGGTAGGGACAAGGCCGGAAAGATCTCCATCACCAATATCAAGTCGATAGATGCGAGTAACGTTCCGTCACTTGAACGAACTGAATACACTCTCCTTGACGGTCAAATTCAGGTCAAGAAAGGTGATCTTGCGTTACAGTCGGATGGCAGCATGGCTTACAACTCTTTCATTGAAAGCTGGGTTGACGGCCGGGCTACCGAATATAACCCGCAAGCCGGTCTTCGTTACTCCTGGACCACAGGTGTAAGTGATGAAACGATCGACTACTACCGATACTGGTCCAGAAGCTTCTTTGGCCTCTCTGCTTTGACCGTTGATTCCTCAATGGACCAGTACAAGATCTCCGGCCCCATCGTTCTCAACTCGGAGGATTTGGATAACGGTGCTTTCCTGACAGACGGGAATGCAGGATCCAATGGACAGAACAATCTGGATTCTTTCAACTTCAGCTATGATGAAGGTATCATCACCAATCAGGAAAGAACCGAAACCAATTCATGGTCCAAGTGTGACTGGTGGCTCTGTATTACTTCCCAATACTTCATGGAGTTCAACGTAAAGACCGGTACCAAGAAGGTCTATACTCAGAGTCTGGCTGCCGATTACCCGATTGCAATCGAGTTCATCGGCCAGGACAGGGGTAGTGTCGACATCAAGTCTGTGGGTAACGTCGTAACGAAAGGCAGCATCACTAACCGTGCCGGCGACACTTCTATCTCTTCGGGTGGCTCAATCACTCAGGCGGCCCAGAACGTGATGACCTCTGCTGATAACCTCATCTTGACTGCTGGCACCGGTATCGGTGACGCAACCAACGACATGTTGATAAATATTCATGACGGCGGAGTGTTAAACGCGGTAACCGCTGCCGGCGATATCCGCATCACCGAAACTTCGGGGGACATGATCGTGGCAAACGCCACGACTAACGACGGCTACGTCTCGCTGACCACCGAGGGGTCGCTCTTGATGGAAGGTGCCACGTCTCTGGTTAAGGGCAACTACGTTAACCTCACCGCAGAGAATGGTTCCATCGGCACCGATCTGCAAGCCTTTAATGTGGAGGTCGGTACGCCGGCGTCCGCTTCCGGGCTGTCCTTCTACGGCCTTGAGGCGCTGTCACGTGATGATGTCAACATCGTTCAGCAGGGCGGTGGCGATCTTCTGCTGGTGGCGGTGGAATCCACGGGTGGAGATGTAACCATCGACGCCGGAGGGGGACAGATCATCGATAATAACTCGGCGCAGTATGCCGATGTCCGCACCATTGAAGAGCTTGAGGCGTTGTGGGACGAGATGCGCCTGCAAGGCCAAAGGGCTTTGGATAAGGTCGACGACACCGTAACCGCCTACGAAAATGCCAAGACGCAGAACTACAGAACTTACTGGAGAATGCGCCTGAACGACAACGGCACGGTTGATACGTCTGATGATTCATACGAACCTTACAACCCTGACTATGAATATGTTTTGTCAGATGCACAGAAAACGTCATTGACCGAACATTACCAAGCACAAGGTGCTGATGTAGATCAGAAACTGGCAGAATATGCTCAGTCAAAAACCGACGAGTATTTCTCCCTGCATGAAGATGTTGGTGAGCTGAACGGCGGCGTTTATGATGCTCTCTACACCTATGAGAGAACGGACGAGGAGTATGCTTCCTTCGCCAACAAGGTGCAATGGACCGATGAGCAGTTAAGGCTCGGCATGACTCCGGGAATGCTAAAAGAAGTTACCGATACGAGGATTGCCATTGAAGAGCCCAACGTTAAGGGTAACAGTGTAACCTTGATCTCCGGCGATAATATCGGTTCGACAGGGGTTACTCCGGTCCACATAGATATTACCGATGATCTTACTGCTGATACCGACGAAGCCAAGGAAGCCCGTCTTGCCCTCATGACCGCCGAGCGAGGGGATATTGCCGCCATCTATGCAACCAATGGCATCGACATCGTCGGGTTTGATATCACCCGGCGCGACACCCTCGATATCAGTATGGATGGTGTCAACGGTGGCTTCGATGCCACCGCAGGCGGTTACGCCTATATCGGCTCAGAGGGTTCGGTGAACCTCGTCAACCTCAATGCTCAGGGCGACATCAGGCTCAAGGTTGCCGAGGGTATAACCGGAGTAGCCAACCCGACGGGAGCTCACATCACAGGGGAGAACCTGATACTGGAAGCCTCCAACGGCGGCATCGGCGTTGCCGGTAATCCCTTACAGATAGACCTCACCTCCGCAGACGTAGCTCCCACCCTGACCCTGCGCGCCGATGGCGATATCTTCATCCTTGAGGCTGCCAATGACATTAACATCGACTCCATTTTCTCGCGTGATACGGTTTATCTTGAGACTCCCGGATCGATTTTCGACGCCATTGGTGACTTTGAGACCAACATTCGTAGTGCTTCCATTGACCTGACGGCGGGCGGCGCGATTGGATCTTTCGACAACTATCTGGAAATCGGGTTGAACCCCGATGGTTATTTCTCCGGTAGCGCAGTCACCGGTGTTTACGTGGCGAGCGTGGATCAGCCGATGAATATTGGCGTGGTGGATACGGTTGCCGGTGATATTCTACTCTCTTCGGCCAACACTTTGGGCTTGGGTTCAGTATTTACTGGTGGTGGTGGAACAGTGACTCTTGTCAGCTCCGGCGGTTCCATCGAGAATAATCTCGCCCCAGGAGCCGTCAACATCGACGCAGCCGGCTCTACCCTGGTTCTTCAAGCCCAGTCGGGCACAGGCAGCGGCGCGCCGATAGAGACCAGAATCGATGCTATTGAAGTCACCCTCGGTGGGGAAGGGGAGGTCAATATTCACGAGGCTGACTACCTCAACCTTGGCATCAGCCAGGCCCCTGAAGGTTCCATAAATCTGGTCGCAGAAGGGGACATAGCCTCGACGATAATCGACCCACAGGTAGGCTTGATAAGGAACCTCTCCCTCGAAGCCAGAGGCGGGTCAATAAATATTGAGGAGGCCCGGATCTCCAATCTGATGACAGTAAAAGCGGACAACATCCGTCTGGGCAACGTTATCAACCCCGATGGAACCGGGCCACTGCACTTCAACGTGAGCGGTTACCCCATGGCCGACATGGTGAGAATCGGCACGACATCACAGGCCCCTATTATTTTTGATAGCGTTTCAGCCGACTACTTCTATCTAAATGCGTGGGTGGATAACTTGCTGATGAACCATTCCCTCATCGGTTCTTTTGCCGAGGTAAACAATAATAAGTACAAAGTAATTGTGGATAACAAGAACAAGGTGCTTCATCCCGCCGATGTTCAACTCTACACCGGTTCGAGTCTCTTCAGTCTGGAGATGTTTGCTGACAAACTGATCAAGACCGATGCCAGAGTAGTCAACTACGATCCGTCATTTATCGTAAACGAATACAGTTCTGAAAACAGTATGTTGCGTACTCTGTACAAGCAACTGCAACTCTCGGAAGATGCGGGGAATTTCTATGGGTACGATATGCTCTCCGAATTCCGGCCCTCACATAAAGTTCAACTGAAAGACACTTTTATTTTACAAGGCGATGTTTTGGGAATAGCTGAAGAAGAAGAGCTGGTCGATATTAATGATGTAGTTATTGTCGCTGAGTGATTTTTTTGCCATTGAATATTGATATTTAAGAGGGTGATATGAAGATAGTCAGACGTGTACTGTTCATCTTGATCTTGATCTGTTTTGCATCGACCACGGCTTCTGCCGTAGACATTTCAGGTGCCATACAAAAGCATTCCGACGACGTACAGGAGTATTATCGTCTTGAAAAGCTGCTGAAGGAGAAAGCGCAGCCCGACGAAAAAGTGCAAATTAAGGATAAAACTTCCGAAGCCCCTGTTGAAAAAAGGTTGGACGAGGCCAGGATAGTCATTAAGGCCATTGTGACCGACAAATCAGAGATTCTTTCCGAGAAGGAAATCCGATATATTACAGAAGATTACGAGGGTAAACTTCACACCATTAATGATCTTTTCGAGATCGTGGACAAGCTAAACGCACTCTATCGCAGCAAGGGATTTATAACCGCCAAAGCGCTACTTCCGCCTCAAAAAGTAGAGGCTGGTGTGGTCAGAATCCGGCTGGTGGAAGGGCGGGTTGGCAATCTGCTGGTAGAAGGAAACGAGCACACAAGAGATTCGTATTTTTTGAGAAATTTTTCCCTGAAAAAAGGGGAGTTGGTCAGGCTAGATACCCTGGAAAAAGATCTCGTCTACTTTAACGCGATAAATGATGTGAAGGTACGGGCAACACTGAGGCCAGGGGAACGGCCCGGAGAAACCGACTTGTTGCTTAAAGCCGTGGAACCGCGAAATTATGAGGTAAGTCTTCTTGCTGATAACGCCGGTACCGAAACTGTTGGCAAAGAAAGAGTGGGCTTGAAACTTGTAGATTATAGCCTCTTCGGTTATCGGGACCCTTTGATCGTGACCGGGTATGTTTCGGAAGGGACGCGCACGGTGTCCGCCGGGTACAGTTTCCCTGTAAACGCCTTGGGTACAAGGATTGCCGCCGGTTATGGGTTTAATCAAGTTGACATCCAATCCGGCCCCTTTGCCGATCTGGATGTTGGCGGCGACTCGTATTCTTACAGTTTCGATCTCAACCACCCGCTTATTTTCAGCCCTGCGTTCACTATGAACCTCTTTGCGGGTTATCAGTACAATAATTCGAGCACCGACTTTGCCGGGGTGACTATATCCGAAACCGAGGTTGACTCCATACCGGTGGGTTTCGATTTCAAACTGCTTGATAAATATGGCCTCTGGTACTGCCGTAACACCTTTACCCACGGCAGTGCGCGGGCTGACGAGGAAGATAACTTCTTATTGTACAACCTGGATATGGTAAGAACACTTATCCATACGAAGGAAGTTTTCACAATAATTCGTGGCAATGCGCAATTGTCCGATCGCCATCCTCTGGTCTCCTCAAAGCAGTTCCAGGTTGGCGGCCTTAGTTCAGTCAGAGGCTATCCTGAGGGATTTCTTGTGGGTGATGGAGGATATTTTCTCAGTGCCGAAATCAAATTTCCGCTGCCATTCACAGATAGGGAGGTTTTTGGTTATTCTTTGCGTAAAAAGCTCAAAGGAGCTTTCTTCATAGACCATGGTGCGGCCTTTCCCTATAAGGGCAACGGAGTATCGTGCAGTCACAAAGACTTTATTACCGGAACCGGCGTTGGGGTTTTTATGAATTTATCCAAGTACATGACCGGCAGGATAGATTTGGGTTTCCCCCTCGACAAACACGGAGAAGATATTGACTCATTTCAAATTCACTTTACTTTGTCGTCTATGGTTTTTTAAGCTAATTTCATTCTAGATAGCTCTTAAATATCTAAAAATACAGGTTGTTTTGTCCATGTCAGACTGCGTGGATTAGCGGGGAAAGGGGAGGAGTCACGAGCGTCTTGCCCTGCACGCTACGAATTAGGGAGAAGAAACAAGCGGTGAATCCTGTTCCACCTCACGGCCGATGCCGTTGTTCGCCTGACGGTCACTGATCCCTTGATAGGCCTTGAGAGGAATTACCAGAGATAACCATCCGTAAGTCTCTGTGGAGAAGACCTGGCAGAAGGCAAGCTCTGCAATGGTCAGTTTGCGGAGCAGATACGGACGGTACTTAGAAGGGATCTTGAGAAGGTATCGGGCAGCCAGCTTGGACCGTTCGATGTTGGTCAGAGAATCAACGTAGAATTGGAGCTTAGAAAGGCGTTCTCTGGCAAGCTGTGTCCGACGTTGGCCAGGGGTCGTCATGAGTGAGACCACCCAAAGGACCGTTAGACCTTGAGTCGGATAAGATATATTATGTAAACTTTAGTACTAAGGTGTTAAAGAGACTTCTAAACTATATTAACCGAGACTGGCCAACTCTAAGCGCCCTCCCCAGCGTTTTTTCAATTCCTGGCGCAACTCGTCATAGTGCGGGTCATCTACGAAATTGTTGTTCTCAACCAGACTAAAGGCTTCCTGACGGGCTTCCTCCAGAATGCGCCCGTCCCTTAGCAGATTGGCGACCCGAAAATCGGGCAGGCCTGACTGTCTGGTACCGAGGACTTCACCGGGCCCTCGGATTGCCAGGTCCGCCTCGGCGATGCGAAAGCCATCATTGCTTTCGGTCATGACGGCCAGCCGTTGCATACCCTCTCCAGTGCAGCGCTGTGAGCGCATCAACAGACAGCAACTGGCGGCCGCTCCGCGCCCGACACGGCCGCGAAGCTGGTGTAATTGAGCAAGGCCAAAGCGTTCGGCGTGTTCAATCATCATAACCGAGGCGTTGGGTACGTCGATTCCGACTTCTACGACCGTGGTTGCGATCAACAGCTGAATATCTCCGGCCTTAAAGGCCCGCATCAGCTGCTCTTTTTCCTCTGCCTTGAGACGCCCATGCAATAAGCCGAGTTGAAAGTCGGGGAATATCTCTTGGCGCAGATAATCAAAACCCTCACTGGCGGCCAGTAGATCGCTTTTTTCCGTCTCTTCCACCAACGGATAGACGATATAGGCCTGCTGGCCCCGACTGAGTTCTGCATGGATGTGTCGGTAGGCCTTTGTCCGCTCATGGTCGGACAAAACCCTGGTTTTTATCGGCGTACGCCCCGGAGGCAATTCATCGATAACACTCAGGGAGAGATCGCCATAAACGGTCAGGGCCAGAGAGCGAGGTATCGGCGTTGCGGTCATGACCAAAAGGTCGGGATGATGCCCCTTTTTTCGCAGCGCAGCCCGTTGCCTGACCCCAAAGCGATGCTGTTCGTCGATAATGCCGAGTCCCAGCTTGTGAAAATTAACCCCCTGCTGCAGGACCGCATGGGTGCCGATCACCATATCGACTTCACCGGCGGAAATCTGCTGCAAAACGGATTTTTTGTCCTTTGCCGTGGTTGAACCGGAAAGATAGACCGCTTTAAGGCCAAGCTGTTCCATCCAAGGTTTGAATTGTAAAAAGTGCTGCTCGGCAAGGATTTCCGTGGGCGCAACCACAGCCACCTGGGTGTGATTTTCGATGGCGATCAGGGCACTCATTAGGGCGACAATAGTCTTGCCGCTGCCGACATCCCCCTGTAACAGACGGTTCATCGGTCTCGGCGCCATCATGTCTTGTTTGATTTCATTGAGAACACGGCGTTGGGCGTCTGTTA
>CAZKQY010000101.1:0-6867 GCA_964555005.1 uncultured Syntrophotalea sp.
CATACATACCCCCGGCAAAGAGGGCGCCGGCAGCCTCTCCGGTCTGGCCACAGCCGGTCATGCGCCCATCAAAACGGGCATAGCGTTCTTCCTGCCCGCGGGCGCGCAGGGTCTCATAAAGCAAGGCGCTGTCTGAGCCGCTGATAAAGGCCCAAGCGCCGCCGAGCATGATTTCGGCCAGCAGCACCCCGGCAAAAGAATCGGCCAGGGTGTAGAGGGTCCAGCCGCCGATGGCCAGCAGGCAGGCCAGGATCAGCGCGGTGCGGTAGCCCAGGCGATCGCTGAGGTAGCCCGAGGGATATTCAAAAAGGATACTGGCTATCGAAAAAATCGCCTGCAGCATTAGAATATCGGTCAGGCTGAGGCCGATTTGATCCTTCCAGAACAGGGTGATGATCGCCATCGGAAACAGGGTCATCTTGAGGAAGGAAAAGACGTATAGTTTGGGTATGTTGCCCCGCAGAAGGGTAGTACCGGTGTCCATGGAGAAACTCCCCTCTCGAAGGAAATGGATGGCTGACTATAACAGCTAGCCGACGGCCGCGCCAGTAGGCTTGACAGCGATCTTGTGAGTCCCGTTTCATCTATTGTTGCGCCGGTTTGGCTGTGCTATGGTACCGTTTGCGAAGGCTGAAACCAATGGAGGGCATATCCCGCCCGTTCGCTTCGCTCACTCGAGCCGCAGAGCCGCAGAGAATACTTCTAAGTCAAAAGCTTTTATAAACAGGGATGGTCAGGTTATTGAGGATAAAATTTTCAGACTTTGGTTTTGCCTTTAATCCTGACCATCCTGCATATCCCTGTTAATTCGCCTTTGTTTTTCGATTGATTAACCTGAATGCACCCGAACAGGGGGAGAACGCCGTTGGCCAAACCGGTCGGGCTGCGCACCGAAATCATCTTGCATATCACCCTGCTGCTGGGGGCGGCGCTGCTGTTTGGCGGTTTTTTTATGCTCAAACTGACCGAACGGGAACTGCTCAACCAACGCTTGGATAATTTGACAGCGACCATGGAGGTCGTCGCCCGGTCCCTTGGCGAGTCGCTTGTTGCCGAGGACGCCAACAGGGAGCTGAAAGGGCGGGTTGCCCGCTTGTTACAGCCCTTGGCCAATGCCGACGCTCTGGGAGTCTGGTCACTGGAAGGGGCTGAATTGGTCCCCGTCTATGGGCGTTCGGCGGATGAGGGTATGTTGAGCGTGGGTTCAAAATTGCAGGTTCTGCGTTTTATGGGCGAGGCACAGAATGATCTTGTCTATGACGGTGCCTGGTTGTCTTGGGGACCATTGCCTGCCTGCTATTTCAAGACAACTCTACCTGTTTGGCATGAAGGAAAATTTATCGGCGTTGTCGAGGCGCGTTTTCCTTTGGATCAGGTGGCCTTAAGAGTTCGCTCATCGCTGAAAATACTTCTCCTGTATGTGGTCCTTTACGGAACAGTGCTCTTTCTGTTCGGAATCTATCTGCTCAACCGCAATGTGGTGCGGCCCATCGCTACCTTGGTGGTTACTACCCGACGGGTGGCTGAAGGAGACCTCGAGCAACAGGTCGACGAAAGGGGACCTTTGGAAATCGCCTCCCTGGCTCGTTCATTCAATGCCATGGTGGCTGCGTTGCGCGAGGGTCGTCAGTGTACCGATAATCATATTCAGACCTTGCAAAAGACGAATAAGGAACTACAACAGACTCGCAGCGAACTGCTGCACTCGGAAAAAATGGCTTCCGTCGGACATTTAGCGGTCGGCATGGCTCATGAAGTCGGCAACCCTTTGGCGGCGGTGGTCGGATATCTGGCGCTGCTGAAAATGGAATTGCCCGCCGGTCGTCAACGGGAGATCGCCGAGCATGCCGCGGTGGAGGTCGAGCGTATCGACCGCCTGGTCCGCGAATTGCTCGATTATGCCAAGCCGGGTGAAGAAAAACCCGAGAGCTTCGATCCGTTGGCGGTTTTGCGGGAGGTTTTAACGCTGCTCGAGAATCAGGGGCTTTTTGCCGGTGTAAAGCTTATCGATGCTTTGCCCCGACAAGTGCCTGCCGTCGTCATGATTCGCCATCGCCTGCTGCAAGTCTTTGTCAATCTTCTGGTCAACGCACAAGACGCCCTGTCCACAGAGGGTGAAATCCACCTGACCGGTGGTGAGACTGAAGGTTCCGTTTGGCTCGCTTTCGCCGACAACGGAGTCGGTATCGCCGAACAGGATCTGCCCCATATCTTTGATCCTTTCTTCACCACCAAGGCGCCCGGCAAAGGGTGCGGTCTGGGGTTGGCGGTCTGCTATCGGGTGCTTGAGGAAGCAGGAGGGCGCATCGAGGTGCAGTCTGAAGCCGGACGGGGCAGCGTCTTTACCGTACATATGAAAAAGGAGGATGGCGGACATGGGGGCTGAGAAGAAAAAGGTCCTGATCGTTGATGACGAAACCAGCGTGCGGCACATGTTACGCCTGGTTCTTGAGGGCGCTGGCTACGGGGTTTCCGAAGCCGGCAGCGGGACGGAAGCGCTGCAGCTTCTGCAGGACGCCCCTTTCGAGATCATTCTGAGCGATATCCGCATGCCGGAACTGGACGGGCTCGGCTTGTTGCAGAAAATTAAACAGTTGGGCATCGATGGCATGGTGATCATGATGAGCGCTTACGGCTCTATCGATACGGCGGTGGAATGTCTGAAACATGGTGCCTACGACTATATCTCCAAACCCTTCAAGCCCGACGAGGTGATTCTTACCTTGCGGAAAGCCGAGGAGCGGATTCGCCTGCAGCGCGAAAATGTGAGGTTGCGGCAGCAACTCTCCAAAAGAAAAGATAGACATACAATAGTCTATCGCAGTCAGGTTATGGAACGCTTGTTAGACCTGGTGTCGAGGGTCGCCGAAACCAACAGTTCGGTGCTCGTTACCGGCGAAACCGGAACAGGCAAGGAATTGATAGCGCGGGCTTTGCACCGGCAGAGCGCCCGTTCTAAAAAACCCTTTGTGGCGGTCAATTGCGGTGCCATCGCTCCGTCCCTGGTTGAGAGCGAGCTGTTCGGTCATGCTCGCGGTGCCTTTACCGGCGCCGTGCAACAGAAGGTCGGACTGTTCGAAGAGGCCACCGGCGGTACGTTGTTCCTCGATGAAATTGGCGAATTACCGATGGATCTGCAACCGAAGCTGTTGCGCGTTCTACAGGAAGGAGAGGTCCGCCGTGTCGGCGAGACCCAGTCGCGCAAAGTTGACGTGCGGCTGTTGGCTGCCACCGCTCGTGATTTACGGGAACAGGTAGCCAATGGCGCTTTTCGCGACGACCTTTTTTTCCGTCTGGCGGTAGTGGAGATGCACCTTCCGCCGCTTCGGGAGAGGCGGGAAGATATACCCCTGTTGGCGAAGCATTTTGCCTGTGACATAGCGGCAAAAGAAGGTCGCCCTGCTCCCGAGATTACCTCGGCTGTTGCCGAGAGCCTGGGTGACTATTCCTGGCCCGGTAATGTGCGTGAACTGGCCAACTTTATGGAAAGAACCATGATTTTCTGCAGTGGCGATGTGCTCGATATCGAGGCCCTTCCGGGAGAGATTCGCCGTAAAAGCAGGGGTGGGGAGCAAGATTTATCACTCAAACAGGCCGCTTTGAGGCTGGAAAAAGAATATATCAACAAGGCATTGGCGGCAACGGAGGGCAACCGCACCCAGGCGGCAAAGGTATTGGAAATCAGTCTGCGTAAGCTGCTCTACAAGATTAAAGAGTATGGCATCGAATAGTCGCAGTCGCTGTGTTGGCTAGCCAATCAAGCTCCGTGGAAGGTTGAAGCACTAACCCTTTTTCAGTTGATATTAATTAGTCGTACAGGCGGAACCTTAGGGTTCCGCCTTTTTTTGTGGTTAAAAAGGATGGGCAGATATGCAAAAAATGCATTGTGTCTGATGACAATTATTGCGGGGCATGGTTGTCCACGGTTTCGGTATGCCTGTTTTCAAATAGTTAGCGAGATGTACTGGAATGGCTCGATTTATGCTTTAAGTTATGGTGCGTAACCATAACTAATTGAAAAATAAAACTAATTAAGGCTTCAGCATGAAGAAGATCATGGATTCGAATAAGGGGTTTACCCTGATTGAGGTGCTTATAGTCATCGTAATCATTGCAATCGGTTCGGCAGTTGCCGCGCCAATGATGAAAGATTTTGCAGCGCGGTATCGTTTGCGGGGCGCGGCAAGGGATATCGTCTCGACTCTGCAATTGATTCGCCTGGAGGCGATAAAGCGGAAAGTAAATTGCGTGATGACTTTCAGCCAGCCCATCAATGGGATTACTTGCGATTACGTGGCATTTGTCGACAGTGACGAAGATTGGGTTTACGACGCCGGCGAGGCGGTGCTGGCACGTGTGAATTTCGATAATCCGATTTCAATTGATGCTGCTTCGGGAGGAACAACCTTTATTAATAATGCTGCTGGTAAGCCAGCAGTAGCGTTTAATTCGCGCGGGTTTCCCAGGGAGTCTGGAGGAGTGCTCTTGGCTGCCGATCGTAAGATTAACTTGAAAAATGATATTGGGGGGAAAAAGCAGGTAGAAATGGTTCCTAGTGGACGGGTGCGGATCAACTAAATGTTTTCAGAGGGAAACATGAAGCATTTTAGAAAACAAAGCGCAGGTTTTACCCTTATTGAGGTTCTGGTGGCATTGGCCATTGTCGGAATCGTTGGCATTGCCATGTCGAATTTGTTGATTACGAATCAAAGAGTGTATTTGGATCAGGACGAAGTTGTGGCGATGCAACAGAACCTTCGATCCGGTTTCGACATTATGACCCAGGAAATTCGCATGGCCGGTTTTGCCGGCGATGCGGATACCGGTGCAGGAATTATAACGGCCGGCACCGAAAGTATCGTTTTTACAATGGATTATAACGAGAATGGCGATGTGGTTGATGATAGCGAATACATCACCTATTCCGTGTATGTCGATGATGGCGTGAGCAATCTTGGACGGCAAGCCACAAACGGGGGAACGATTGCCTCGATAGCTGAGGGCATTGCAGGGATGGGCTTCGCCTATGCCATCGATAGCGATGACGATGGGGACCTGGATACCGATGGCGGCAATACCATCTGGGCGGTTCCCCGCGGCGGTAACTGGTTCGATCTGGACACCAATGACGATGGGTTTATCACCGCCGCTGACGATACGGATAACAGTGGTGTCCTGGACGGTAACGACACCGGTATCGCAGTTGATGTGGCTGATATTCGTGCAGTGCGCGTGTGGTTGCTAGCAGAAACGGTCCATTCGAGTCAGTCATTTAGCGAAACTGCATCATTTGTGGTTGGTGATAAGGTGATTTCTCCCGGCGACAACAAACGACATCGTCTGTTAACCACGACCATCAAGTGTAGAAACCTGGGGCTTTAAGTTATGGAGATTCAAAATACTAAAGGGTTTTCCCTTATAGAGGTCTTAATTGCTATGGCCATTTTCGCTATTGGGGCGTTGGCTTTGGCAAAGATGCAAATTGTTTCCATGTCCGGTAATTCTACGGCAAGGAGGATTACGGGGGCGGCCACCTTGGCCGAAGCCAAACTGGAAGAATTAAAGAGCCTTCCCTATTCCCATGCAGACTTGACAGATAAGGATGCAAGTGGCGATGCCGGATTTGGTGCGGCGGGTCTCGACGACGAGGATGCTGACGCTGATGGCTCCGAAACAGGGATTGTCATGATGGGACCGCGGTATGACGTCTTTTGGAATGTTGCCGAGGATTCACCCGTCAGCAACTGCAAAACGATCCGAGTGATCGTCAGAAGGAGCCAACCTACCGTTAAACGCCTGACTTTGGATGGAATCGTAAGTGTTGCTGATTGATGCTGTGTAGGGAGTAAAGGTATGACCACAAATAGATTTGCCGCCAGGTTGGAGAGTGAGAAAGGCTCCATTTTGATTTTCACTCTATTGGTGATGTTGATCCTCACCGTCATCGGTTTGGCTGCCAGCACAACCACCGAGATCGAATTGAAGATCACCACCAATGACACGTTGACCAAAAAAGCCTTTAGTTCCGCAGATGCCGGTATCTCCTATGCGGTTTCTAAATCCAGTCTTTACGGCGACAGCAATATTGATCCCGCTGCGCCCGTGACCGAGGCTCAGACACCAACCAACGACCTTTCTTTTGCTGTAACTGCTACCTATGTAGCCGGTACTACAGGAGGTTCTTTCGCTCGGGGGTCCGGTTTTTCTGCAACCGGGAAAACCAAATATCATATCTACGAGATTGATTCCTCGGGGAACAGCTCTGGCAATGCGACTTGTGACGTTTCAGCCAAGGGCTATCGCATCGGTCTTTGATTTCAATCAGGAAAGGATAAACGGACCATGAAAAGACTTCTATCCAAACTATCAGCAACCTTCCTGATGGTTCTGTTTTTGGTTCCTGGCCAATTAATGGCTGATGATACCTGTATCTTTAACCTGTCTCAGGATGTTCCGCCCAACGTGGTGCTGCTTCTTGATAACGGCGCTTAGATGGAGCATATCGTCACCCACGCTGATTACGCTAGTAGTGTTGATAATACACCATCGGTCATGGCGGAAAACGAAGGTATAAATGGGTTTTTCAATGCGGGTGGTTATAGCATCTATATAACCGGAGCCAAGTATTACATCCAGGGGATAGGCAGTGATTTGAACTTGGATGGCAGTATTCTTAACCTTGTTGCCGACGGTGACGGTAAGAGCCCGGTCTGGACGATCAATGGCCGTACCATCACTTTGCCCGGTATGCCCTCGGCGGCCGTCGATGCCAGTGGGGTCAAAGATAATGCAACGCGCTTCCGGTATACTCAGAATTATCTTAACTGGATCTTTTTTGGCGCTTATCCGGGCGATGGCACTGACCTT
>CAZKQY010000102.1:0-5284 GCA_964555005.1 uncultured Syntrophotalea sp.
TTTTGCCATAAATCCCGTGCGAAGTAAAGTGAAAACTTCGATATTGTTCAATTATTTCAAGGCGTTGCGTTGATTTAGGGTTTTTGCGAAACCATCATATTTGCCTGACATGTTAAAATATTGTAGTTTATAAAGAAAATCGTCTAGAATGTCCCAAGAAGGATTTTGTCATGAGCGAAAAACAAGTCACCCAAGAGATCAAAGAGACCCAGCGACGTAAACACCTGCGCTCGCCGCTAATCATTTTGAATATTATCAACGCTGGCGGCAGTAAAACCTTTTTTGGCTACGGAAAAAACATCAGCATGGGTGGGCTGTTCATCAGCACCGTCAACCCCCGAGAAATCGGAACCCGGTTCAATCTGGAAATTCCTCTGCCCGCTCCGATCCTCAAAGTCATTCAGTGCGAATGCGAGGTGGTCTGGAGCCGCCAATTCAGCAAAGAGTTAACTCTTGAACCCGGCATGGGCTTAAGGTTCCGCGATCTGCCCGATAGCGATGGCGAAGCCATTGACCGCTGGATACGCCATCAACAATTCTGAACAAGCCCTTGCATGAGCACAACTTTTATTTCACAACCCTCGCAGAGTAAATACGAGGGTTTTTCTGTTTAAAAATTTATCTGAAACGATAAAAAACGTTATAAATCCGCATCATCCATTAAATAGTGTTTTATCCAGGGTTCTTGTTTACAGATAACTTCAAAACTTTCTTATTTGCTGTCTAAATTCAACATATTGACAGAGTTCAATGATATGGTAGTTTTTAAATACAGTCTATGGACAGCTCTTCATAGAAGTTGGCATGAACTCAGAAATTTACTCGTTAAATTTAATGGAGGAGCCATGAAAAAACGTCATGTAATTTTACAGTTACCAAGCCAGGAAGCAGAATTGAACGAAATGATTTCGGCTGAAGCTAAGGACATAACAAACATCGGTTTTTCTTCGACTGTTGTAGACGGCGAAGTAAAGCACTTTGCCCTGATAATCTGGCACGATTTCATATATGGTGAGCATTCACCGTGACCCGAACCCAGTAGGTCTCTAAGCCAAGTGTCGTCAAGAGGCCCTCTGAATATGCTCAAAAAACCTACCGATACAACAAAGCCGCTACCTGCAAAGGTGGCGGCTTTGTTGTTTCTGCTGCAGACATAACAAGCACAGGCGACAGAGTCTCGAAAAATGTTTCATTAAAAGACCAGATCAACGAAAGAAGAAAACACCTTTAAGAGGACAAATTAGTCAGCAAGGGCGGCCACCTCATTAATCACCTTACGCAAACGACTCAGGGACGCGGGTTTGGGAAGCATGACGATATCGGCCGCCGCAAAAAACTCGCAATATTCCGACTTTCGAGTTCCGGAGTAAAAAACAAAGTGTTTTTTCAAACTAGGATCGACAACCAATGCCTCGTGATACAACTCGATGCCGTTGAGATTCGGCATTTCGACATCGGAAACAACCACATTAAAGCACCCTTCCTGAATACGCTCCAGGCCCTGCTTCCCGTCTTCGGCCAACACCACTTCCGCCTCGGTCCTGAACAAGCTTTTGATCAAGTTGGCAATCGCCGGGTCGTCCTCCACCACCAGAATACGCTTTGTCCACAAGGGTCTCAAACGGCCAATCTTTTGCAGAATACGCTCGTTTCGGGGAAAGGCAGCGATAAAAGCTTCAATTTCCAGGCGGTGCTGATCGATTTCAGCGACAGCCCTCTGAAAATCCCGACCCTGCCCCTTGAGGGTATCCATAACATAGAGAAAAATTTCGTTCCATTCGGAGAATTCGGTTTCCGCTATAATACCAAGCATCGCAGCCTTGGTCACACCGCCCTTCTTGAGCAAATCATGGGCGCGATCAAGGGGCGCTTCCACACCCTGACGAAAGATATCGTCGAAAACAAAACAAACATCGGCCAAAGCCAAATGAGCCATGGCACTGGCCGCCCCCACCAACAATGCATGGTGCTCTGACTCCTCTTGGGATAAATTCTGCAAAAATGCGGAAAACTGTTTGTCCGCAGCAAAAACCATCGCAGCCTTAGAGTATAGAACTGAAGCCTTCTTCTCAACTTCCGCCAGCCAATCCACAATATCCGGCAGGGCGTTATTACTGTCAATTGCCTCCATACATGCCCCCTTTATTAATGACAGGCCAACTTCCCGCCAATTCGCAATACTTTAACCAAAAAAGGCAGTTGGCTTTTGCATGAACTAAATCCAATCATATCAGAAATTTAACAAAATATGCTTAGGCCATTATGAATATTTGCCGGCACGGATGCCAATCGCCATCAGAACACTACGTAATACATCGCGACGGACTGACATTCCTGGCCATCACTCATTTCATCTGGCGAAAGACAGGCTTAGGACTTCACCAGAACGCAAAAAAACCCTCATCAAGAGGGTTTTTGCAATCGGTCGATACGGTGGAATGAAGCAGGTAAGCACTCCCTGCCAATAGTGTTTAAATACTATGCCCACAGATAAAACACAAACCCTGCAGGGTAAGGGCCGAGAATACTTATCGACCGTGCTGACGAAAAGTCGCCTTGAATTTGGCTAGATCGGCCTGCACCTGCTCACGGCTGTATTCATAGACGATCTCCCGCCCCATCACCGTGCCAACATAGGCCCGGCCGTTAGGGGTCGGCAACAATTCGCAACGCACGCTATGATCTCCTTCGCCAAGCAACACCTTGATCCGTTCAGGGCGCTTCTCGATCACCTCGACGCTCACAATCTGATCGCTTTCCGTTACCCGTACCTTAATCTTGGCTGAGCTCATCAAATCCACCTCAAAGATAATTTTACAACAGCAACTCCTTTACGAGCCGCCAACCCGACTTGGACCAGACGTCCTGAAAATTTTTGCGAAGGCATCAATCTTGTCTTCTAAGCAGCCCCTTGGAAAATGAAATGGGAAGCAAGCCGCAACTGCGGCTTGCTTCCTGACTTCTAATCGTTGTTAAGTTCGGTAATCGGTGGGATTATCCCTTCAACAACCCCTTTTGATTCCGGTTGATCCTGCTGCCGAGATTCCAACAAGCTGTCAATACTGCGCACGCCGATAATCCCGGGCAAAGCGTTATTCGACATATGGGTTGGAACAAAAACCATGGTGGATTTACCTTCCATACACATCTCATACAACATATTCATCGAGCGAAGTTGCAAAGCGATGTCACTGGTTTGGTATTGCTTTGCTGCATCAATCATCGACTTTGCCGCAAGGTTTTCGGCTTCTGCAAGCTTGACCCGGGCGCGTTTCTCCCGTTCTGCTGCAGCCTCGCGGGAAATAGCGTCCTCAAGTTCTTTGGCCACAATGACATCCTTGATCTCAACCGAGATCACCGTGACACCCCACCTTTCCGCAAATGTCTCAATGTGTGACCGCAGCAGGTCTCCGATTTTCTCTCTTTCGGAAAGAAGATCATCGAGTGTGGACTTGCCCACCATATCTCGAATTGCCGAGCAAGCACCCAACTGTGTCGCGGCATGATAATCATCGACATTCAAGATAGCTGCTTGCGAGTCCCTGACCTGATAAAACACGATCGCGTCCACCTCAACGGGGATATTATCCTTAGTCAAGCCACTTTGCTGGGGAACGTTATAGGTAATGATTCTCATGTCAACCTTGAACAAAACTTTGTGCAGAAACGGTATGTAGAAATACAGACCCGGTTTAACCATTCTCGTCAATTTGCCTAAGAAAAATAAAGCATGTCTTTCCCACTCATTTACAACGCCAAAAAATAGCATCACGACCTCCCGTTGTTATTCATTAAACATACTGTCTCACAGTTTTAAATAAGCTGCAACCGTCTACTCTGTATATGGTTTTTCACCCTTGGAAGACCTAAGTCACTTATTCAAGACAAGGTACACCGAGTCAGCTCAGCCCAAAGGCAAGAAACTCTTCAAAGAGGGTTTCTGCGAATGCATCATGATAAATGCGCTCAGCACGCTTTTCGATCACCTCGACGCAGAGAATTGGCCATCTTCCGTTGCCCGTCCCTTGATCGTGACTGTGCTCATCAGGTTTATTTAAAAAGAATTTTCCACCACCAACTCGTTCAAAGGCAACTGACCTGGTTTAGGCCAGGCCTCCTTGGTCTTCTGGCCAAAGGCCAACATCGGCCCCATAACATAGTCGTCGGGCAGGCTGATCAACTTGGCGACCTTTTCGATATCAAAACCGATCATGGGACAGGAATCATATCCCATAGCCTTGGCCGCTAACATCATATTCTGCATGGCCAAGCCGATGGACCGCTGCGCCTCATCCCGCTGCAACCAGTCTCGGCCTTCATGGAAGGATCCCATCCAGTTAACCGCCAGATCGGTCACCTCCTGGGGGACGTTGCGCCAATAACGCTCGGGCTTCTTTTGCCAGGCCTTGGTATCGGCTGTCATAATGATCAGCAGCGAGGCATCGGTCATTTGTGCCTGATCGTTACCATACTCAGTACGGATCTTCCGGCGCAGAAGCGGGTCGCGGACAATGACAAAGCGCCAGTGTTGGATATTAAAACTGGTGGGCGCCTGAATCGCAGCCTCCAGCAATTTAGTCTCTTCTTCCGGGGTGAAGCGGTGAGCGGAATCAAAGTGTTTGATGGCCCGGCGCTGATAGATGGCATCGAAGGTATCCATTGATTTCTCCTTTAGACTGGGGCTTTGGTTTTTTATTAAACTATAGTCGCCTGGCGAAAATCCCCCCATTAGGTTCACCCTTGGGGCGAGTCAGGACTTATAGGACGAATTTTTTGATTGGCCAGCCTATAAGTTTTTACGAATGCATTACAAATGAAGCATGAATCAAACTCTGGCAACTCTCTTTAGCCGCTTATCAGGCTTGCGTGCTCGAAAATCGGCGCAGCAGAAAATTATAGAGCCAGCCAAAAACCAACCCGCCAACACCACCGTCCACCAACCCGTAAAGAGTTCCGATAATAACCGAACTAAAATCAGGGCCGACATGATAACCGGGATAGATGGAATCGGCGAGTTCGAGAAAAGCCTGGCCATAGGGAGGCCAAATCAGGTTGGCAGAACCGACAAGAAAGATCGCACCGGCCCAGACTAGAGCAATGGCAATGGCAAAAGCAGTGATGTTGAGTCGCATAAGACCTCCTGATGGTGGTGATGGACGTAGAATGACCCGAATACTTGTAACAAGATTGATGGGTTTGCAAAAACCTGCAAACGATGTAACATCTCGAAATAATTGAATATTACCGTATTTTTCGCTTTGCTCCGTGCGTGACTTGTGGCAAG
>CAZKQY010000103.1:0-3625 GCA_964555005.1 uncultured Syntrophotalea sp.
AATTTCATTGAGGCCCGAGGACGTAAAGTTCCTCAAAAAGAGGCCGGATATACGGCAGCAATCTTGTCCCTGTCATCAAGTTACAAAACCCTTGCAAAAAGGGGGGGGAGACCATATACGGACTTAACGGACCGGTCAGGCGATTTTGTAGTCGGTTCATGGTAGGTCCGACAGTCTCTTAGTGTTGGTGTGGATTATTCAAAATACCCGGGGGGGAAATCAATCTGCATATTTTTATAATTTTCTAGGAATTCCAGTACCGGCCTTGCATTTAAAGTGCGTGCGGGTTGCGGATGTTATATTCCCATGTGATTTGGTATTTCGTTTCAACGCTTCTCGAAGTAAGTTAATGAGTAAATATCTATCTAATGGATGGTTGTAGTATAAATCGGCCCTCAGATCGATGCAATTGAGGTTTGTAAATAAGACGCACAAATCTTGCATGTTGAGGTGTTGAAGCCATTGCCTGCCAGTTTTTTTGACAGTCCTTAATTTGCAGCCACTCTTAAAAGATGGTAATCTTTCATTAAAGTTGAGGGTGACAGGTCGAGGTATTGACAAAGCACCAGGCAGCTCCGGTCTTCAATAGTCTGAAAGAATATATATACTTGATGGCGTCGCAAAAAGTCCGCCCTTGCGGCGTTATGACGTTTTTTCAGGACCTTGACATATTGGATTTATGTCTTCGCCCCTGAAAAAACACCAGGCTTTTAGGATGAATTTTTACTTAGCCATCTTATGAGTTTTTGCGACAGCATCATACTTTTCTTATTTGGTTTGCAGATAGAGGTCCCGATGCAATTGATTCGCTTAACCGTTGCTAAAAAAATTGCTTTAGGGTATCTGCTGGTTGTCGGTTTTTGCCTGGCCGCCATCGTTTATGCTCTGCTGTCTCTAAATAGCCTGATGGTCCACTCAGAAAAATTGGTATCCGTTGAATTCCGTACCTTCACCCTATCGAGGGATCTTTCCCGCAGCCTTTTGGATCAGGAACGTCTGGAAAAACAGATTCTGGTAATGCGGGATGCCTCCATGCTGCCGCTGCTCGACAGTCGCCAGATGGACATTACCCGCACTTGGCGGCAGATCGTCGCCATCTCCCAAGATGAATATCTCAGCCCGTTACAAAAGAGCTATAATAAATTCGCTATTGCCAGCCGCGACGGTTTTTTATTGCTGTCGAATGAGGATTGGGTTGCGGCAGAGAAGCACTCGGTGCAGACTTTGTCGCCTGGTCGCAATAGGGTGCTTAGGCATCTCGAGCAGTTTCGCCAGCGCCGAGAAGAGGCAATGGATGAAACGATACGCTTTTATGCCGCAGAAATACATCAGAGTTATCGTCTGACCCTGGCTCTGGCTTTTGCCGGGATCAGCCTCGCCGCCTTAGTGGCCGGCGGGGTAATTCTCAAGATCCATCGATCCATCGGCCAGCTCACCCAGGCTACACAATCCATCGCCGCAGGTAGTTATGATTACCCCCTTACCCTGGAAAATCATGACGAATTTGGGCAGCTGGCCCGGCACTTTGCCGATATGGCGCAGAAACTTCGAGCTCTGGAAGAACTCCACCTCGATGCCAATCCCTTGACACGTTTACCTGGTAATTTGACAATTAAGAGCGAATTGGAAGGTCGTATTGCCGACGGCCACCCCTTTGCCCATATCTATGTCGATCTCGATTATTTCAAAGCCTATAACGATCGCTATGGCTATCAGGCCGGCAGCAACGTCATCTCTCTGGTAGGGGATATGGTCAAAGACATCGGCACCCGCTACGGTACGCCTCAGGATTTGATCGGTCATATCGGTGGCGACGATTATGTCCTGCTCAGCACGCCTGATCGCGCCGAACTGATTGCGGCCGAACTGATCAAGGCCTTTGATGCTCTGGTGCCCGAACTCTATAACGAACAGGATCGGAAAGTTGGTTATTTCAGAGGGCAGGACCGTTACGGAGTCGATCGGGAATTCCCTTTGCTGTCCGTGTCCATCGCCATTGTCTGCTCCAACAATCTGTCTAACCCTTCGGCCGAAACCATCGGTCGCGAATGCGCCAAGATGAAAGAACATCTGAAAAAACTCCCCGGCAGTAACTTCCTTATCGACCGTCGCGAGTTGCGTTAATTATGCGCCTACTTTTTTGCTTTTCTCTATTCCTTCTGCTCACAGCCTGCACGGCGGGGTCCTTGCCTCTGCGGCTGACTCCAGCTGATCAGCAGCTATTTGTTTTGGGTATGGAAGAGCTTGATGCCAAAGAGGGGATACTTGACGCCTTCGCTACGCTGCAGCAGCACTATCCTGACAGCCTCTGGACCACAAAGGCTCAGACCATCCAGAAGCTGTTGGAAACCATCCAAAAACAGCAAAAATCCATCCGTCGACTGAGTGAGAGCCAGCTAAACAGCAACAAACAGAACCAAAAGCTTTTGCAACAGATCGACTCACTGGAAAACGATCTAGAGGCGTTGGAAGCTGAGCGCACAAAGCTGCGGCAGCTTTTGATTGATCTGGAACAGCGCGACCGATAAGCAGATGACTTTTTTCTCTGCTAGGTGGCTGTCGGACTCATCATGAATCGATTGCAATATCGCCTGTTCGGCCCATGTTTCGATAATTTTCGCCAAATAGCCCTGATATTCGTTTTTAAATTCTCGGAATATGGCCTTGAACAGTCAATTTTTCGTTTTGTCCCTGTTTCTGTATCCGATGCATGTTCGTGCGCAGAGTTCAGAAAAAGAACTGGCAGCTATCGCTGCTATGGAACAATGGTTGCTTTTGGTCGATTCGAGCCATTATGGTAAAAGCTGGCAGCAGGCGGCGGGAAACTTTAGGGCTGCGGTCAGCAAGGCAAATTGGCGGGTTTCCCGATGGTATATATGTGGTGATTCAGTTTAAGACCTCCTTTGCAAACAAGCAGACAGCCGTTGAAACCGTTACGCCAACGTTGGAGAAGGACGGCTGCTGGCGCGTGTTCGGCTACTACATCTAAATAGAGGTGTTTAATCGGTGGTCTTTATATCAGGATTTACCAAATCCGCAGTCAAACCTCCCATCTCCCTTCGGTCCGATCCGGGCCGATGAATATCTTTATCCTGGATCGGGATATCCGAACTTGCGCCCGCTATCATGCCGACCAGCATGTGATCAAGATGATTTTGGAAAGTGCTCAGATGCTTTGCACCATCGTTAACAGGAGTGGTGGCAGTGCACCCTATAAGTCGACCCATTTAAATCACCCCTGCACCCTGTGGGCGGGCCGGTCCTTGTCCAACTGGCTGTGGCTGCAGCGTCTGGCGCTGGCCTTAAACGATGAGTATCGCTACCGTTATCGAAAGTCTGTTGATCATAAATCGGCGGTCATCGTACGGGAGTTGCCGCCGCCGGCCATCGAGGATCTTGGCCTGACGGAGTTTGCCCAGGTGATGCCCGAGCAGTACCGGGTGCCGGGGGATGGGGTGCTGGCTCATCGAAAGTTTTATCTGAAAGAGAAGGTCCGTTTTGCTGCTTGGACCCGGCGCCGGCCGCCCCGGTGGTTTGTTGCGGGGACAAAGGATTTGCCTGCAAAGGACATAAGCTGAAAAAATTTGACAGCTTTTCCGACCAGAGGGTATAAGTTGCTATCGCT
>CAZKQY010000104.1:0-19157 GCA_964555005.1 uncultured Syntrophotalea sp.
AAAATCGGATGAGGGCCAAAACGTTTAGACTTACGGACCTATAACCCCAAAAAAAAGTTGGCTCCAAAGTCCGATGGACGATTACCTTTGTTTGGGTTATAAATCCGAAACTTTAAACCCAATCGGTCCACGGAATACACGGAAAGCACGGAAAATGCAGAATTAATGGAATGATTCTTTTCATTGACTTCTGTGCCTTCCTTTGCGGCCTCGGCGTTCTCTGCGGTTAATGGCTGGATAAAAGGTTTGATCAGTCCCAAGTTCTTGTAACCGCCCGTTCGCTTTGCTCACTTAAGGACGCAGAGAAAATGCCGTAACGCCGCAGGGCGGACTTTTTGCGATGCCCAAATGAATTACAAAACAGAGTTTTCGTTCCTTGCTATTTAGAGAAAGAGAAATTATAATTTCACGAGTTTAACACTGTTTCGGTGAACAAGCGCCGAACGTCATGGGTTGGCCCCGCTGGTTGCAGTTTGAGACAAAAATTGGCAGAAAAGCATGACGCTTATTGTCGCCCATCGACCCGTTGATGGTTTTAGGTTTAGGTAAGTGCTCGAAAAGAAAGAGTTCTTGTTTTTGGCATTATCGTTGCTATCGTATAAGGTACCTCGCTCCGAAGATTATTAAATACTGGCTTTTCGGGGCCGTTGCCTTCCACTCAGAAAGGAGATCAATAACATGTTGAACAAGTTGAAAAAGTCCCAAAAGGGTTTTACCCTGATCGAGCTGTTGATCGTCGTCGCGATCATCGGCATCCTGGCGGCTATTGCTATCCCGCAGTTTGCTTCTTATCGGCAGAAAGCTTATAACGCTGGCGCGCAATCTGACCTGAAGATCTTGAAGACCGGCATGGAAGCCTATAATGCTGACAATCAGGAATATCCTGTCGTTCTCGGTGCTTTTTAAGTCTAATTTCCCTTAGCCTGAATAGAGCTCTAGAAAGGAGCCTTTTATGAAAAAGATTCTCATTTTGACGGCAGTTCTCGTACTGTCTGCGACATTTAGCTTTGCTGCTGGTGGTAGTGGCGCCACAGGTGATATTGATTTTTCCGCTACTGGTCAGGAGCTGACCGGCGACCTAGATACTGCCACTGAAGATACCGCATTAATCGGTAGATGCTCCACCGGTGTGGATGTGGGCTGGAGTACAGATGAGAACGGCTATGCTCTGATGACTCAGCACAAAAGCGGCACCAAGGCATACGGCACTTCCTACGACAGTACCGCTCTTTTCCAGACGGTAGCCACTGATACTGTACCTGGTGAGGCAGCTTATAACAGTGGTGCTTTGACTGCTACCGACACCACCGACTTCGCCGATGCTACGATATGGAAATCGATGTAAGCACGCTTTCCCAAAATTAAAACAAAACGGGATGTTTCGGCATCCCGTTTTGTTTTAAGAAGAGACAAATCAATGACGATAGTTGTTGTGACACTGAAAGGCATCCTGCGCGACCGAGTGTTGCAGGGGGTTTTGGCCTCCGGGCTGGTCTTCTTGGCGATTCCTGCGGTCAGCACCCTATCTATGCGTCAGGTGACGGAGTTGGCGCTGACCCTGTCGCTGTCTCTTGCTTCCTTCATCTTGCTGCTCTTGGCGATTTTCCTCGGCGGGGTTTCCCTGTGGCGGGATGTGGAACGGCGCTATACGCACAGTGTTCTGTCCTTTCCCCTTGCTCGGGCGCGCTATCTGTTGGGGCGCTTTGCCGGCATTGCCCTGTTCCTGTTCGGGACGACAGTTCTTTTAAGTCTGCTGACCGTATTGGTCGTCCTCTTGGTGTCCGGAACTTATCCCCCGGACCGGCCTGTCTCCTGGGCTGCGGTGGTTATCGCTCTCGGTTTTGATGCCTTCAAATGTCTGCTGCTGGTGGCTTTTGCGGTGCTTTTTTCTTCGGTCAGCACCTCCTTTTTTCTGCCGGTCTTCGGCACCATCGCCGTTTATCTGGTCGGCGGTGCGACCCAGCAGGCTTATGATTACGTACTCTCTTCGGCCGGTCAGTCCCTATCACCGGTGGCACAAAAACTCGCCGAGGTGTTGTATTACGTTCTGCCGAATCTCTCGGCCTTCGACCTCAAGGTCAACGCTATCTACGCCTTGCCTCTCGATTTACCTGCTTTGGCGCTGACCCTCGGTTACGGTATTCTCTATATGGCCTTTGTGCTGATCGCCGCCGCTGCCGTCTACTCCCGTCGCGAACTCGGATAGATCGGTTATGAAGCGTTACCTTGTCTTTGCCCTCTGCGTTCTGGCTGCCTACCTGGTTATCCTCGGTCCCTTTACCCGGGGCATGGCGCAAAAACCCTATGCTGTAAAACTCGGCATGATCCCGCACCCTACAGTGCTTCAGGCCCTTTTCCCTGATTACCAGGAACTCCTCGGCGCGAATATTTTGGGCCGAGTTATCCTCTATTATGGGGCGTTGGCTGATGATGTGGCTAACCCCGGCAAGGTGCAACTTTCCGCTGACTATCCAGCCATGTCGCGAGCTGTACATGCCGCTTTGCGCCTGGATCCCTACAATATGGACGGCTATTATTTTGGTCAGTCGATTCTGGTCTGGGACGTCGGTCAGTACAAACTTGCGACAGAATTGTTGGAATACGGCATGCAGTATCGGACTTGGGACTGGCAACTACCTTTTTTTGCAGCCTTCAATCAGGCCTATTTCCTGAAGGATCGTGCCGCTGCGGCCCGACTGTACATGCGCGCCGGTGAATTGTCCGGTGCAATCCTTTTTAAATCCTTGGCCGGTCGCTACTTACAAGAGGCGGGAGAGACCCAGATGGCCATCGACTACCTGCAGACGCTCGAGAAAAGTGCTCGGACCCCTGCCGTCAAGCAGGCTCTTCAGCTCAGAATCGAGACCTTCAAGGCAGTGCTGACTGTTGAGCAGGCGCGGGATCGCTACGCCGAGGAGCAGGGTCGACTTCCTGCGGATATCGAAATTCTGTTGTCGACTGGGTACCTTACGACAAGGCCGATCGACCTTTACGGTGGCGAGTTTTACTTCGATGAAAACGGCCAAGTTCGTACCACCAGCAAATTTGCTTTTGCCGCTTCGCGCCGGTCTGCCGTCGGTGACTCCTCGGCAGCATCTTCCGATAAGTGAGAGATAAGCATGACTACAGCACCGATCAGCATATCCCAACTGCAAAAGAGTTACCGGGGCAAGCGCGGCAAAAAGGTTGAGGCGTTGCGCGATCTGTCTCTCACTCTCGTTCCTGGTGAAGTCTTTGGTTTTCTCGGACCGAATGGCGCTGGCAAGAGTACGACTATTAAAATTTTACTGGGACTAATTCGCCCGAGTGCTGGCCAAGCGCATATTTTCGGGATCTCGGTTGATGATCCCGCCGCCCGTTGCAGGGTTGGTTTCTTGCCGGAAAACCCAGCCTTTTATGACTTTCTGACGGCCCGTGAATACCTCCGTTTCGTCGGAAAGTCTTTTGCCATGTCCTCGGCAGCCATCCGTACCGAAAGCGAACGGGTACTCGAGTTACTTGACCTTACCGCTGCTGCTGGACGACCGATCCGCGGCTACAGCAAGGGCATGGTCCAGCGTCTAGGCATTGCTCAGACCCTTTTGCACAATCCCGACCTTTACATCCTGGATGAGCCGATGAGCGGACTCGACCCCATAGGCCGAGCCTTAGTCAAAAATATTATCCTTGACCTGAAAAAAGCGGGTAAGACCGTTTTTTTCAGTACCCATGTCACAGCCGACGCCGAGCGGGTCTGCGATCGTATTGGGGTGATTATCAACGGTGTTTTTCAGGAAGAAAGGGTAGTTGGAGAACTGCTGCGCGAAGGGATAGACGGCTATTTCTGCCGGGTGCGCGGGCTGGCTGCTGAAATCCTGCAGTCCCTTGATGGCGTGATTTGTGCTGAGGGTATCTGCGAGCTCTTTGTGCCGCGGGATCGTTACGACACCTTCGCCGCCGAACTGCTGAAAAGCGGCGGTTCTTTCGACCTGATCGAGCCGCGTCGTCGGGACATTGAGGAATACTTCCTGGCCCTGGTTCGCGCCACTGGAGAGACCCGATGCG
The DNA here is from genome assembly GCA_964555005.1 of uncultured Syntrophotalea sp. Taxonomy (GTDB): domain Bacteria; phylum Desulfobacterota; class Desulfuromonadia; order Desulfuromonadales; family Syntrophotaleaceae; genus Syntrophotalea_A. The sequence continues at coordinate 4,045 of CAZKQY010000104.1, forward strand.
CCTGAAAACCTGGCATTGCCTGTCATTGTTGGTTCTGACGGTTCTGGTCGCTTACTATTCAAGTCTGTCGGCCGGATACAATTCCATCGATGACTTGAAGATGATCAGCGGCATCGATCAGTCCGGTCCCCTTGATTTGCAGCGGATCTTCGTGCGCAGCGGCTCTTACTATTACCGGCCGCTGACCATCCTCAGCTACACTCTCGACCGCGACCTGTGGGGCTCGATCCCCTCCTTCATGCATCTAGAGAATATCCTGCTGCACTTGGCTTGTGTTTTGCTGGTCTTTGCCATCACCAAGTGTTTGCTCCTTCTCTGGGGCGTCAAAGGACAGGGATTAGCTCTCTTGGCCGCGCTCTTCTTCGCGCTGCATCCCCTGGCTACCGAATCGGTTAGCTGGATCAGTGGGCGTACTGATCCGTTGATGGCTGTCTTTCTATTGCTGGCCGTATGGCTGACTTTGCTGGCGCTGTCAGCAAGATCGCCGCTGGCGGCTTTGTCGGGAGGCGGCGCGCTCCTCTTAGCTTGCCTGGCCAAGGAAGTGGCGGTGTTTATTCTGCCCGGCTTGCTTTGGCTGATCGTGGTCTATCCGGGGCCAGGCGGTTGGCCCGACCGGTTGCGTCGCCGCTGCTGGACGTTGCTTATGCCCACGGCAGGGGTGGCCGGCTACTTTGCTCTGCGTCACTTGGCCATCGCCCGCGATAGTGGCATCAGTACCGCCCTCAAAGGCGTGACCGGTGGCGATTACGACCTGTGGAACAAGGGGCGAATCGCCTTCAAGGTCTACGGTTTCTATTTCAAAAAGCTGCTGGTTCCCTGGCCTCTGAATTTCGGGATTATTGAAATCTCCGGCTGGTACGTACTCGTCGGTATAATCCTGGCCGCACTGCTTCTTTACCTACTTTGGCGCGCGGATGTCGCCGGGGCCTTTGGGCTGATGGCCTTCTGTGTGCTCTCCCCGGCGTTGTTGGTCGTCTTTGGCAACATGACCTGGACGCCCCTCGCCGAACGCTATCTCTATACCTCCGTCGCTCTCTTTGCGCCCCTGTTTGCCTTTCTGGTTTTGCGTCTGCGAACGCTTGTCGCTGTGCCGGCCCGGCGTCGTTTGGATCTGGCTCTTGGGGCACTGCTGCTGGTCTTTTTCGCGACAACACTGCACCGATCATGGATTTGGCAGGACAATCTGCGTCTTTATCAGGACACTGTAGTTAAGAGCCCTGGTTTAGCCGCGGCCAAAACCGAGCTGGCATCGGCCTTGTTGTCCAGGGGGAGGGTGGCTGAGGCGGAAGAGATTTTGGCGGGGATGCAGGGCGGAAACAGTACCTCTGGTTACATCAACGATGATATGAACTTGGCCGGCACTTTGCTCGCCAGTGGGGATTTGGAGGGCGCACGCGCCATTCTTCTGCCGCTTCTTAATGTTAATCCAAAGAAACATTATGAGCTGCTTCAGGCACTTCTGCGAACCAATGATCAGCGTATCGGCCGCGCAGAAACTCCGGAGTTGCGCTTAGCCATTCAGCGGGAAAGTCTGGCCTGGCTGGAGGAACAGCAATCGCTACGACCCAGTCCTTTTGTTACTTACCGAATCGCTAAAATGCAGCTGACCATGGGGGACAAGATGGCCGCACTCAGTTCCTTTCGTGCCGCCTTGGCAAAAGCACCTGCTGATGCCCATTATCGTGGTGCCGCAGAAACGTACATTAAAAGACTAGCGAACTTATGAAGATAAAGGCCCTGATTGTTCTGCTACGCCCCAAGCAATGGCTGAAAAACCTGATGCTGTTTTTCCCTCCTTTTTTGGGGGGCATGCTAACCAGTCTGCAAGATTTCAGCGTTGGGTTTATTCCGGTTCTGTCTTTCTGCCTCGCTTCCAGCGCAAGCTATATCCTCAATGACCTGATCGATGCCGAGCGGGATGCCCTGCATCCGCAAAAGAAGGCCCGTCCCATTCCGGCCGGATCGGTCACCCCGACTAGCGCAGTTTTTCTCAGTGTTGTTTTGGCGGGTGGTGCGTTACTCCTGGCCTGGCAAATCTCACTGACATTTTTTGTCATTCTCTGTTTGTATCTGGGCAATTCGCTGGTTTACACCCTCAAGTTGAAAAGCCTGCCCCTGTTTGACCTGTTTTCCATCTCAGCCGGGTTTTTACTCAGGCTGATGGCCGGTGGCGAAGCGTTCGGAATCGCCATTTCCGACTGGCTGTTTCTGAGTGTCTTTCTTCTCTCCCTGTTTCTCTGCACCGGCAAGCGCCTCGGTGAAAAGATTGCACTTGGCGATTCCGCCGGGGAACATCGTCAGAGTTTGGACACCTATTCCGAAATTTATCTGCAGGGCGCCATGTTCATGACCGGGGCGGTGGTGCTGGTGACCTACACCATGTACGTTATCTCCCGACAAACCCCGATCTACACTGTGCCCTTGTGTGCCTTCGGCCTGATGCGGTATGTTCTACGTATCGAATCCGGCAAAAGCGGCGATCCGACTGAATCGTTGCTGAGGGACGGCCCGCTTTTTGCTGTTAGTTTGCTGTGGGTGGTGATGGTTGGATGGGGAATTTATGGGGCGGGTTGAAAAACACATTCGAAGGCTTTAATGCAAAGACGCGGAGGCGCAAAGACGCAAGGGAAGGGCAGTATGATCTGGTTGAAGCGCCTTGGCGTTGAAGAAATTAATCCGACGGGATGTAATTTATGAACCAAGATATCCGCTGGGAACAGCGACTGGACAACTACTCCTCGGCCCTGGAACAATTGACCAAGGGGGTCGAGTTGGCTAGACGGCGACCCTTGTCCGATCTTGAGCAGCAGGGTCTGATTCAGGCTTTTGAATTTACCCATGAGCTGGCCTGGAACGTGATGAAGGACTATTTTGCCTATCAGGGGAATCCGTCGATCACCGGCTCACGGGATGCGGCCCGCGAATCCTTTAACAAAAACCTCATTTCAGATGGCGAGGGGTGGATGGAAATGATCAAAAGCCGCAACCAGAGCTCGCACACCTACAATAAAAAGGTGGCCGAGGAAATCGCAGACAAAATTGTGACGCTGTATCATACTCTGTTTCAGGCTTTTCTACTTCGGATGCAGGGACTCCGCCAATCATGACCGACACCGGCCTGCCAGAAGCGGCGGTGGAGAAAATTTGCGGCATATTGCGTGATTATCCACAAATCAGCCGGGTGATTCTTTACGGCTCCCGGGCCATGGGAACCTATCGTCTTGGATCGGATATCGATCTGTGCATCGAAGCGGAAGCGCTGGGGCTGACGGAGTTGCTGGCCATCGAAAACAGGATCGATAATTTGCTTCTCCCCTGGAAAGTGGATCTCTCGCTGTTGCACACAATAGACAACCCGGCTTTGATGGAGCATATTCGGCGGGTGGGAGTGATTTTTTGTCCGAGTCAAGAGGGACATGCCCTTTAGTGGTAAAGCATTTGCAGGTAAAAGCCTTAACGCAAAGACGCGGAGACGCAAAGACGCAAGGGGAAAGGCAATCAGTTTTGGGTTCTAGTCAGTCCAGCAAGTTTTAGGTTTTTGATCGGCTTTGCGACCTGGCGTTAAAAAGCTTGAAGTCAACGGGATGTAAGGCTAACCCCGGACATCAAACAATCAAAAAATATAGTGAAGATATGCCGGAAAAAGCAGATTCAGAAAATGTAGTCTCAATATTTCTAAAGGTTTATCGGCTATTGCCGCCCGGCATCCAAAAGCGGTTTCATTTTCTCCTGATGGCCATTTTGCTGTTGGCCTTTGTCGAAACAGCCGTCCTCGGCTTAATTGCCTTCTATGCAGCCTCCGTATCGGACCCCCGGGCCAGTATCCAGATTCCCGCGCTCTCTGCTCTCCAGAACGTCCCACTCATCAATCCCTTTATTCGTAACCCGACAGCCATGATCGCCAGCCTGAGTGTGATGGTTATGCTGGTCTTGCCCTTGAAAAATGGATTGCGCGGTTGGGTAACTTATCGTATGGCTCGCTATAGCGCTACCCTCGAAGCCTTGTTCGGGCAGCGCCTCCTTACGGGAGTATTGGCCAGGGATTATTCCTGGCATGTTCAACAAAACAGCGCAGACCTGATTCAAACCGTTAATTGGCGTCATCAATTAGGGCGAAACTTTGTCCGGCCATATTTGGATGTGGTTTGCGAAACCAGTATGCTGCTGGTGTTGATGACTGGATTGCTTTGGGTGCAACCCGTCGTTTCACTGTTGTTTATCGCAGTGCAGGGTGGGGCGGGAGTGTTGGTATACCGGGCCTTGCGTCGTGGGCTGGATAAAAGTGCCGCCGGATGCCGCCAGACTGAGTTGGCCATGAATCGGCATGTTACCCGCTCCATTCATGGGGTGAAAGATGTGAAGGTAACGGATACGGCAGACTATTTCCTTAAAGGTTTCGAACAACAGGCACAAAGGTTTTCCTCCCTGTTCGGCAGACAACAGTTCTGGCGGGAATCGCCCCTCCTGGCTCTGGAAACTCTCGGGTTCGTCCTGATTGCCGGAGCCATTCTATTCATGCTGTTTGTGCTGGGTTTTTCTCCCCTTGAAACGACAGGAACAACCGCACTCCTGGCAGTCACCGCCTGGCGAACTCTGCCCGCCTTTAATCGCATTGTCTCCTCCCTGGCGGGTATTCGCACTTCCCGTCCTTATGTACTCTCCCTCCTCGAGGTTCTGCAAACAGCCCCGGTTATAAAACAGGACGGTTCAACGACCGTAAAGCCCTCGGTTCCCTTTGAGCATGAAATTAAACTGGAAAATATCCGTTTTGCCTATGGTGCCAACCTCCCGGTTTTGGATGATTTCACTTTGACGATCTCAAAAGGTCAGTCTCTGGGTATTATGGGACCATCGGGGTGTGGTAAAAGTACCCTTATCGATGTTTTGACAGGCTTATTGCCGCCGCAAAGTGGCAGGATGTTGGTGGACGGCGTAACACTCACTGAGGCCATGCTACCCGCCTGGCGCCAAAAGATTGGTTATGTCCCGCAGTTTCCTTATATTTACGATGGGACCTTGGCGGAAAATATCGCTTTTGGCGTCGATCCGGAAAAGATCGACGAAGCCAGTGTTCTGCGGGTGTGTGAGTTGGCAGCGGTAGACTTTTTGCATCAGCTTCCTCTGGGCATTCATACCCAAATCGGCGAACGGGGTGTGCGACTTTCAGGGGGGCAACGGCAGCGGGTTGCCATTGCGCGGGCGCTTTACCGGCAGCCAGAGGTAATTATTTTTGACGAAGCCACCAGTGCTTTAGATGAAGACAATGACCAGCAAATACGGAAGCTCATTTCAAATTTGAAGAGGAAGCAGACGCTGGTTGTTATCTCGCATCGGACCTCTACGTTGGATGATTGTGATGTTGTTTTTCAGGTTGGATAATTCATTGTTCCGTAGTTTGTCATAGGTTGTGATGGTGGGCGGAGGAGTGACGCCGCAAATCGGCCTTGGGCGCCCAACGGCTCTGGTTTTCATTATGGTGGTCGGAATTAGGCAGAAATGATCTTGGATATCCTAATTGTTATTCCAGCGCGGGGTGGTTCCAAGGGAATTCCCCGAAAAAACTTGCGGCTCTTGAATCACCGTCCGCTCATCGCTTATGTGATAGAAACGGCGCTTAAATCTAAGTTCCTGCCTGAAGTCTATGTCACAAGCGACGACGAAGAAATTCTTGCCCTTGCGGCAAAACTTGGAAGCCGGCCCCATCGTCGGGAACAGACCCTCGCCGATGATGCCTGCACTTTGGACCCAGTTATTTATGATGTCTTTGATGAGGTTAAAAACGAAAGGGGGCGCAGTTTTGACCTGATCGTCACACTACAGCCAACCTCACCACTGCTGAAGACCGCCAGCCTTGACCGGGCTATTACGCGGATGCTCGATACTTCCTCCATCGACACTCTCATCTCCGCATGCGAAGACACACATCTTTCCTGGCGGAAAGAGGACGAGTGCTTCGTACCCAATTACGAAAAACGGCTCAACCGCCAGGACCTTCCCCCGGTTTTTCGCGAAACAGGGGCTTTTCTAATTACCCGGGCGTCCGTGATCTCTCCGCAAAGTCGCATTGGCGAAAAGGTTGATCTTTTTCTGCTGACCGGCGGGGAGGAGATCGACATCGATACCTACGAAGACTGGAATCACTGTGAGTTTATTCTTAATCGCAAGACAGTCCTTTTTGTTGTCGCCGGCTACGATGAAATAGGCCTGGGTCATGTTTTTCGCAGTCTTTTGTTGGCAGGTGGCATCCTCAACCATCGTGTTCTCTTCCTCGTCGATCACCGCAGCCGCCTCGCTTTTGAAAAGATTTTCCAACACAACTACGAGGTGCACATGCAGCAGAGCGAGGAGATCCTCGATGATATTGATGCTCTTGGGCCCGATGTTGTTATCAACGATATTCTCGACACCAGCGAAAGCTATATGACGGCTCTTAAGAAGAAGGGTATAACCACCATCAATTTCGAGGATTTGGGAGATGGAGCACAACAGGCCGACCTAGTGGTAAACGCCCTCTATCCAGAAAAAGCGGTATTGCGCAACCACTATTTTGGCCATGCTTACTTTTGTGCCCGTGACGAGTTCATTTATTCTGCGACCAAAGAAGTTAATCCTGATGTCTCACGCGTTCTTGTTTCCTACGGCGGGGTAGATCTTCACAATCTGACCCGTAAAACCCTTGTAGCCATCTATGACTATTGTCGGCAGCAGGGGATCACTATCAGTGTTGTCCTTGGGATGGGTTACCGGCAGCAGGATAGCTTGTCGGAATACCCAGAAGCTGAAATTCGGCAAAACATTAGCGATATTTCCGAGGAGATGCTTAAGGCAGACATTGCTTTCACCTCGGCCGGCCGCACTGTTTATGAATTGGCCTGCATCGGTACCCCGACCATTGTCGCGGCGCAGAATAGCCGCGAAACGACACATTTATTCGCATCTGCTGAAAACGGCTTCATCAATCTTGGCCTCGGGCAAGAGGTGAGTGCCAGGGAGATTCTGCTTGTCTTTAGGGGTTTGGTGGAGAATGTCAAGAAGCGTCACCTTATGAATGAAATCATGCTCTCAAAAGAGTTGCGCTTCGGGCGTGAGAGGGTGCTACGCCTTATTCGGAAGACGATCGAGGATTGCAGATGAAGATCATACAGCTATTTCCGAAATTGTCTCCCCACCAAGGCGCGGTAGCGCGTCCCTTTATTATCGCCGAGGCCGGGGTCAATCACGAGGGAAAGATGGAGTTTGCCCGCCGGCTCATCCATGAAGCGGCAGAAGGTGGCGCCGACGCCATCAAATTCCAGACCTATCGTGCTGTCACCATCGCCAGCAAGCATTCGCCATCGTACTGGGATCTTTCGAAGGAGCCAACCCGCAGCCAGTACGACTTGTTCCAGAAGTACGACAAGTTCTGGAAGAGCGAATTCGAGCAAATCAAGATCTGGTGTGACGAAGCCAGCATCGAATTTTTGAGCACTCCATTCGACGTGGAGTCGGCTATCTTTCTCAATGATCTGATGGAGGTTTTCAAAATTTCCTCCTCCGATATCACGAACAAGCCTTTCATTGAATTCCTGTGCAGTTTTGGGAAGCCGTTGATTCTTTCTACAGGCGCTTCACACCTCTGGGAGATCGAGGAAGCGGTTGGCTGGATTGAACGCTGTGACAATCCTTTTGCGCTTTTGCACTGCGTACTCAATTACCCAACCGCCGACGAGGATGCCAACCTCGGAATGATCGCGTCCCTCCGGGAGAAGTTTCCAGGTTCACCCATCGGTTACTCAGACCACACCCTGCCCAGCGGTATGCAAGTACTGGAAGTCGCGACCCTGCTCGGCGCTAAAATACTGGAGAAACATTTCACCTTCGACAAAACGCTGCCTGGCAACGATCATTACCACGCTATGGACAAGGAGGACCTCAGATGTTTCCACAGGCGGCTCGACCGGATTTTCGACCTTCTCGGCTCTTTCCGCAAAGCGCCACTGGCCACGGAAGGCCCGGCCAGGGAAAACGCTCGGCGCAGTCTGGTGGCGGCCTGCGCAATTTCGGCTGGCAGGACGATCACCCACAAAGACCTGACCTGGAAGCGTCCGGCCCAAGGCATTAGTCCGCGGGATATAGACTCTGTGGTTGGCCAGATTGCGGCTAGGAATATATCCGAAGACGAATTGTTGCAGTGGGATATGGTATGCAAAAAATTAAAATAAAAGAGTTCTTTTTTGATAAGGCAGTGAGTGGACTTATCTTTTTCTCTAAATTAAAGGACAAAACTGGTTTTTTTGACAAAGCTTCTGTTTCGAAAAAATTCCTTGAGTCCAAATATTATCATAAAGAGATGTTTCGGTTTCTACTTAAAAATGAATATGGCCATGATGAGGCAGAAAGACAAACGGCAAATTTTAGGTATCGTCATTTCTATTTGAAAAAAAACTTGGAGTTTTTAGGTGGCGCGGTATTCAGGAAAATTTAAACACAATCTTTTCTATAATAGATAGGCCGAATGTTAAAGTAGTAGATTTAGGTGGTGCTGCTAGTCCCTTGGGACTAGGATCAATTGTGGTAGATCATCTTTCTGTAACAGTTTCTGGAGATAAGGTAAAATTTAAGAGTTTATACGAATTAGAAAGTCTAGTTGATGTGATTTTTACCTCCCATTGTCTTGAACATATAAAAGACCTTCATGGAATTTTATTTCAAATAAAGAAAAAGCTAAAAATTGGTGGCTATTTAATTGCACATGTCCCGGCATATACCTGCCGCAGATGGCAACCTAAATTTCACCAACATAGTCAATTCAATGATCATTGTCGGTGCTTTTATGTTGAGGATAAGAAACTAAATAGTGTTTTTGATGGGCAATATGACTCGAGATTTTGCGCTATTGATAAAATTATTGGCGGATATTTTCATTTAGTTAGTGCATCATATTGTGGAGATAATAGTATTTTTATCATTGCAAAAAGACAAAAAAATTAACTTTTAATTGTTTAAATAATATTGCCGGTAAAGCTTCTTGGAGTATTAATAGTCGTGCTGGAATTTTCTTCCGTTAGACAAGTATGCGAAGGCATTTTTTCTTTAGAGGACGAACATGATCTTCTCGACTTGGAAATAGGTGGAGTAAAGGTCTGGCAGTACCTTCGCATGTCAATTTATTACGATATTGCCCGCAAGGTGGGAGTTTTGGAGAATCCCCATCCTTGGCGATTGACGAAATGGCAGAAAATTCAGCAGGCATTTTCTTACTTGAAGAGCTGCCTTTTGCACAATCCTTTTTTGCATTGTCGCCCGGTTGACGTCCTTCTTGTCGACCATGCCCGGTCAAATATGATCAACGGCCAATGGGTCGATATCTATAGTCATTTTTTTCTTCAAGATCTTGAGGCTCAAGGTAAGAACTATTTGGTTCTGGAAAGACCCTCTGTAGGTCGGCGCTTACGGCAACCGTCCGCAAATCGAAAGCATCTCGATATTATACGCTTTAAACTAAACCTGCGACGACGGCTCTCGCGTTACCGTCTCTCGGCCGCTGAAGAAGTGAAAATAGGCAAAATCAGTGGTGCGCTTGGATTGGTTTTTGGGGTTGAATGTGATCTAAAACCTAAAATCGCCGAGGCTGTTTTTCATTTTCGGGTCAACTATGGGCTCTACATGAGGCTCTTGAAAAGGTTGCAACCAAAGGTACTTTGCATACTCGTAAGTTATTCCCAGCTTGGCGCGCTGATTCGAGCTGCCAAAGACCTTGGTATTGAGGTTATCGAGTTCCAACATGGGGTCTTTAGCCGCTATCACCTCGGATACAGTTTTTTGGATCGCACCGAGCCCCTGGCTTACTTTCCCGACAAGTTTTTGACTTGGGGACGGTTCTGGAACGGGCTTATCGAGTTGCCAATTCAACGCAATAACGTTGTCGACGCCGGCTTTCCCTATTTTCACTACATGCGGATGCTGCAAAGCGGGATTGTCAGGATTAAAAACCGGATCTTAGTGCTCTCGCAGGGCGCAATTGGTAGGGCGCTTGCGGAAAGGATTCTCGCTTGTGCCGACGAATTGAAAACCTTTGAGTTGGTTTACAAGTTGCACCCGAGTGAATATTCTTGCTGGTCTGAATACCCCGCTCTATGCAAGCTGGCTCGGCTAGATAATGTGCGTGTCGTTGATTCCAGTAGTGACCTCTACAGGCTCTTCGCTGAGGCAGAATATCAGATTGGAGTCTTTTCTACCGCCATTTATGAAGGAATTGGAATGGGCACCAAAACAGTTCTAATTGACCTTCCAGGTGTTGAATATATGGATGAGCTGGTGTCCCGGGGGCTTGCTGTCCTTCACAAGAAAGGGATTAGTATGGCAGCCTGTCTTCATGCTGCAAGGACTATTGACACCGATTCGGCTAGCAGGGAGATCTTTGGGACCTCTAAAGCAGGCACCTCTCGAAAGTGAAATTATTATGCCAGTAGCATTTGTGTCAATAATTATCCCTACGTATCGTGATTGGGACAGGTTGAAGGCATGTGTGTATGTTTTAGAAAACCAGTCGTACCCAAAAGATCTCTATGAAATTATCATTTTAAATAATGATCCTTATAATTATCTGTCCACTATGCAGTTGCCAAGTAATTGCGTTGTTCTCCTTGAGCCCAAGAGGGGTACCCGCCTTGGGAACAGGATGGAGCCATAAATACCGAATGCTTTTCGAAGACTATGGATTTGCTGATGGCTTGATAGATGTGACAATTAGCGAGGAAGAGATCCGACAAAAGATCGACCTGATCACATTCTCCCCAAAAAGACCTGCAATTACAAATTCAATTTTAACGAAGTCAAATGATCAGAAAAAATTATCATCCGAAATGTGGGACGATATTTTAAAGGTTTTTAAAGGTTAGTTTGAAAGCTGGCCAATGGAGTAAGACCTATGGACAATATTTTCATTGCCATTGCTACTTGCCATCGCAACGATCTTTTGAAAAAAACCCTGCTAAGTATAGAGCAACTTGCGCCATTTGAGTTCGGCCAGATTCACGTCTTTGTCGGTGATAATGACCCTGCTGGAGGGGCCGCTGAGACTGTTTTGTCCTTGGGAAACAAGCTGGGTTATAAACTCTCCTATGTACATTGCCCAAAACCCGGCATCCCTCAGGTGCGTAATGTTTTGTTAGCACAAGCCCTGACTTCAGACGCCACAGCACTTGCTTTTATTGACGATGACGAAATTGTAGATCCAAATTGGCTGCACGCATTATGGAGATGTTTTGCCCAAAATCGGCATCAAATCCACGCCGTCCACGGGCCGATTGTGCCGTTGTTCGCAATTAAGCCTCCCCGATGGCTGCCTATTGAGCTTTATGGACGTGATCTGAAATTACCAACTGGGACAAAACTTCATTTAGCCGCTACGGGCAATGTGCTTATTGATCTTAGTTATTTGCGCAAAAAAGGTCATTTTTTCGATGAACGAATGGCCTTGACTGGTGGGTCCGATACCGAATTCTTTCATCGGTTCACAAAAGATGGTGGTGTTATCTGTTGGTGTAATGAGGCCAGAGTGTGTGAGCATGTGCCTGAATCCAGAATGACAATATATTGGTTATGCCGCCGTTATTTCAGGCGAGGAAGTTCTGATATGAAGTTTTGGAGATTGAATCATTCCTTCCTCTACACTTTTTTCTGGGGGTGGCGTCGCGCTGTCTACAATTTTTGTAGACACTTTGTATGCTTACTTGCTGTTGGAAAAACCAAACGTTACTACATAGAGCACTTGGTTTGTCTTATGAAAACTGTTGGTCTTTTGTCAGGCATTTTCGGTTTTTCTTATCTTGAGTACGCGGAAAGGCACCGGAAACTTTGATTGTTTTCCCTAGGATATTTTGAATGAACTACGATATCGATTTTGTTTTGCTCTGGGTAAACGACTCTGACCCGGAATGGAGACAAGTGCTATCAAGATACACGCCTTTCGAAGAGGGAGACAAGTCCGAAGAGCGTTTCAGAGATTGGAATAATCTCCAGTTCATGTTTCGTTCTTTTGAACGCTGCACGCCATGGGTGCGAAAAATTCATTTTGTTACTTGGGGCCATGTCCCTGAATGGTTGAATATAAATCATCCAAAATTGAATATTGTTAACCACCATGATTTTTTAAACATGGAGCACTTGCCGGTTTTTAATTCACGTGCGATCGAATGTAATATTCACAAAATCCCGGATTTAGCTGGGCGCTTTGTTTATTTCAACGATGATATGTTTGTACTTCGAAAAGTTGATGCTGACTATTTTTTTGTTGATGGCTTGCCCTGCGACCTGTTTGCCTTGAACGTGATCAGCACTGATATTACTGCTCATATGAAAATAAATAATATTAAGGTGTTAAGTAAATATTTCGAAAAAAGGGAGGTTATGTGGCGATTATTTCGAAAGTGGTTTAGGCTCGGAAATGGGATAGAACTTGTGAAGACAATGCTCCTGCTGCCATGGCCGCAATTCACAGGCTTTTTCAGCCATCACTTACCCCAACCATTTTTGAAATCAACTTTTGAAAAGGTATGGTCTCTCGAAAACGGCATTTTGGAATTTACCTCTGCTTCCCGGTTTAAAAAGAGTTCCGACGTGAATCAGTTTCTTTTTAAGTGGTGGCAGGTCCTGGAAGGGAATTTTGTGCCGCGCTCATATCGCTTAGCTAAAAACATTTCCATCTGGACTCATGATGACGCAAGAAAAGCTGCTGATTTGATAGTCTCAGATAAATTGGAAATGATTTGTTTGAACGATCACTTGTCGGACGGAACATTCGAGGAATCAAAAAAGATTATCCAGGAAGCCTTTGAATCACGATTTCCTAATAAGTCATCATACGAGTTATAATGCGAACCAGACAGAGCCTATAGATGAAAAAAATAATTACCTACGGAACCTTCGACCTCCTACACGTCGGCCACATCCGCCTACTTCAACGTGCCAAAGCCCTTGGCGACCGCCTGATCGTCGGGCTGTCTACCGATGAGTTCAACGCCATGAAGCACAAAAGCTCTTTTTTACCCTATGAACAGCGCAAGGAAATTCTTGAATCGATCCGATATGTTGATTTGGTCATTCCTGAGACCTGCTGGGAACAGAAGGTCTCTGATGTTCAGGAATACAAGGCGGATATTTTTGTTATAGGCGATGACTGGGCTGGCGAATTTGATTTCCTCAAAGACTATTGTGAGGTGGTTTATTTGCCCAGAACGCTCGATATCTCCAGCTCTTCACTGAAGGGACAGTTGAAAAATGGCGGCTGACTGCGAGGAATACAACAGAAATATCGATGTGGCCCAAGCCGATGCCGCCATGTCCCTCAAGACCTGGTGGGCTTTGGTCTTTATCTATCCTCTGGCCCGTCCTCTGACGGTTTTTATCGTCAACCGCACTCGCATCACCCCTAACCAGGTGACCTTTTGCGCCATGGGGTTGCGAGCGATCACCGTATTATGTTTTTGGCAAGGTAGTCGCCTGGGGTTGCTGGTCGGAGCTGTTGCCTATTATCTCGCCTACGTCTGCGACTGCACGGATGGCACTGTTGCGCGAATTACTGGAAAAACCTCCGAACTCGGGCGTTACCTCGATCATGTGGCTGATCTGGTTGGCGACCTGGTTATTTTGCTGGTGCTTGCCGGTTCGCAAGGGCTACTGCCGTCACCGATGGTATTTGGCATGATGTTTATGCACGTGGCGGAATGTTACATCAGCTATCTTGGTGGCTTCGCCATTTCGAGCAGGGATCAGGAAACGTCCTCTTTTTTCCTTTTCGGGTCAATGAATCGTTACCGCCGCTGGTGGTTCGAAAAAAACATCAAATCCTTTTTTTCCTTTCCGGACTATACGGCGCTGGTGTTCGTTTTGTTTCCGTTGCTGGGAAGGCCCACAGCCGGCCTGCAGGTCGGGTTTTATTTTTTACTGGTGATTGTCCTTTATACGGTCCTCTCCACCTTTGTATCGCTTCATACCGGCGAGCGCCGCTTTCCCTGATCGGGTGTCGATTTGAAATCCTTCAATAAGTGTCGCATGACGGCCGAACGGGCTCTTTCCTGCCCGGCTTGCGGAACCCCGGTCACCGACATCGCCTACGTTTATGACACCGGAAAAGAAACCTCCCATTTTTTTCAGTGCCACGACTGTGCCTTTCTGTTCGCTCGTCCGGTCTTCATTCCCGAACTCGACAGCCGACAAATGGACGGGATTGACAACGCTGAATTGTTCAATTCCCGGCTTCTGAAATCCATCTACATCCATTATTTCATCAAGAAGGAAGTCCGGGCACTGCGGCGGGCCAAAGGGGAGGGGCCGTTGCGTCTGCTGGATATCGGCTGCGGGACGGGCTGGACGACCCGTGTCTATGCCGACCATGGTTTTGAGGTGACGGGCCTGGAGCCGTCGAGGGTCCGAGCCGATTATGCTCGGCAGAACTACGGGATTGAAGTGGTCTGCGATTACATCGAAAATGCCGAGTTTAACCAGGAATTCGATGTTGTGGTGCTGCGGCATATCATCGAGCATTTTGCCGATCCCGGGATGGTTCTGCGGAAGATCCGTGGTTTTCTCAAAAAAGACGGCGTGGTGCTGGTGGTGGTACCGAACATCAACTGTTTGGGCCGCTACCTGTTCGAAACCAAGTGGGCCTGGGTTCTGCCCTGGCATTGCAACTTCTTCACCCCTGATTCATCGCGAAAATTCCTGGAGGGTGAAGGTTTTAGAATCACCGAGTCCTATCAGACTCCGACACCCCTCTACTATCCTGGATCTTTGATTCGCACCTTTCCAAATAACTTGGTGAAATTGGTTCTGGGCCGAAACAAAGTCCTGGCCATGGCCCTTTGCACCCCTTTGGCGATGGCGGGCCAATGGCTTGGAATGGGCGACAATCTCAACTTGGTGGCACGGCTCGATTGAACACACCATCCGAACGCATCCGAACGGGGTCAGGCCTGAAAGATTGCAAGTTATCCAAATGATGCTATCTTTACTCCATGTCACGTAAACCAAGAATCCATTATCCTGGCGCGGTGTACCACGTCATCCTTCGGGGGAATGCTCGTCAGGACATCTTTTTTGACGACGAGGACCGTTGCCGATTTTATCTTCTC
>CAZKQY010000105.1:0-4794 GCA_964555005.1 uncultured Syntrophotalea sp.
CGCATTCGCACCTTCGATTACAATACCGTCACCATCCCAAAACGATTCTGTCAAACAGGTCATTGATGTCAATGACCGTTCACTCCTATTTTTGAATTCTGATTGCTTCCCCGCTTACTTACTGGAGAGACTGAGAAAGTGTCGGCGGCGGCCTAATTTTTTCCGTTTAGGCTTCCATGGGGCTTATTTACTGATTGGCGGCAGAATGTTACGGCGCAAACTTGAACTTGATCATCATTGTCTCAGCGTCAGGGATATGGGCTTGATAATAGTTATGGCCTTCCTTCAGATGAAGTACAGTTTAATGGAGAACCCCCTCACCGTTGGCGTTGAATGCGTTTTCTGCTGGTACTGGCTTGCAGATCTTTGCCAAGCTCACCAAATCCCTTTTGTACTCGGACATGCCCTATATATGAAAGCCATACATGGCGGCAAAACCAAAAAGGACAAAATTGATTCCTATAAAATTGCGCTTCTCATGAAAGGCGGCAATTTCCCCACCGCCTATCCATATCCCTCAGAGTGGCGCGCTACCCGAGATCTGTTACGGCGGAGAATGTACATTTCCAGACGCTGCAGTGAACTGGTCGCACATATCCAGAATACCAACACTCAATACAACCTCCCGGCTTTTGGTAAAAAGCTGTCACGTAAATACAATCACACCGGTGTGGCTGAGCGCTTTGACGATCCCGAAGTCAGGAAAAGTGTCGAAGTTGATTTGGCAATGATCGAATCTCTGAACCAGTTGCTCAAAAAATTAGAGTGGCATAGCGAAAAGACGGCTCGCCAACATGATTTTCACACTCTGTATCTTCTTCGATCAATTCCCGGGGTAGGCCAAATACTCGCATTGGTTATTCTCTATGAGATTCATGACATCAGGCGCTTTCCCAAGGTCCAGGATTTTTTTCATACGCTCGACTTATTCGTCCAACAAAAGAGTCTGATAGCAAATGGGCCGGCCATTCCAACAAGAAAATAGGCAATCATCACCTTAAATGTGCCATCAAGGAAGCTGCCATCCTGATGCTTCGAGATGAAAATAAAGCAAAATATTATGTCAGCAAACTTGAGCACAGATACAACAAAGGAAAAGCACTTGGCATCTTTACTCATAAGCTTGGACGTGCCATTTATTTTATGCTCAAAAACAAGGAAGCCTTTGATATAAAAAAATTCTTCGATCAGTAAGTTTGGAACTGGAAAGCCCGGTAACTTTTGGCCTAACTGAGCTCACATGGGTGAATCTGATTCTCTTTATCTCTTGAATGCAGCATGACTGCCGTAAAAGAGTGGACATGATACCCGGAAACTCATCGTGCCTGATTGGTCCGGGTTTCCAGTTCCTTTCCATCATAGGAACGGATTGGCAAAAAAACGACGTGCGCTGCCCCTTATCCGAGTGACAAACTAACTGGATGGGTTCTTCACAAGCCGCTTCTTTTGACTGCGCCGGAATAAGGGCCCGAAATATATTCTGAGGCTGCCGAATGGTGGCACTCTGATTGTCAAAGATCGCTTTGGCTATCAGTTAATCTCTATTTTTATTCCTTTCCGTCCCAACGGAGAAATTTATTCCTTGACAACTGAAGGCCATATAGATGTTGGTCGCAGGAAGCGTATTGGTGTGAGGTGCGCGTGAATTTCTGGCTGTCAGCCAGGGTCTATGTCCGGCTCAGCTCCATCAACCGCCAGGCCGACCGGTAGTTGATCGCCGAGCTCCGCCGTTCGGCTGAAGGTGTCTCTTTTGACGAAATGCCATTGCCGCCGCGAGGTGCGGCCGCCTTGCTGTCCGGCAGCAATGAGGGCGGTTCGTCCGGTCACGATTCTCTCCCTCAGCCGCCTTCACATGCCTCGAGTGCCGCGCCCCATCGTTTTGAACTTGAGGGTCATCACGGCCCGAAGGTCCACAACGCGGAAGCGGTACCGGAAACCCCGTTTCTGTCGGAAATGCTTACCTCGACCGCCGCGTCACCGTACTGGAAAAAATGAAGGAGAGCGCGGAGGTCCGCCGGGGTGAGGCGGCTGTCATAGCTGCCCTTGAACTGGAGCCAGTAGTCACTTGTGCCGGTGCCTAAGGGATCCCACAAGTCGATGAACATCTTACCCTGAAGGAGCAGGGTCACCATCTCATCGATGAACTTAGACGTGATGTCTTCTCCGTTCCGTGTCACCCGGAAGGTCGTCCAGTCGAGATCCGCCCATCCGCTGCAGCCGTAAACCTCCAGGAACACCGAATTGCCACTGATGTCGCAGAGCGGATCTGAATCGTTGCACTGTCCCCGGGCTGGCAAGAGGAGCAGCCTGGGCTTGTTCTCGTCGCGCCGGAACACTGCCCTCTGTGAGGCCTGCGCCCCGCTGCGGTCCGAGATCGTAAAGGTCATGTCGGCAAGGCACAGATTCACCAGGGGGTCCGTGGGGGCAGTATCGAGAAGCATGTCCAATTCATAGACCCACACACCGTTGAACCACACCTTCAGTGCCCCTTCGGGCGCCTCTTCCGAGGAGACCTTGCCTGCTGCATAGAGATCGCACAATTTGCTCATGAAGTTGGCAGTGACGTCTATCCCTTCCCTGGTGACCCGAAAGCTGTTGAAGTTGAGGTCCTCCACGCCGTCGAAATCAAGGAAGGCAATCCAGAAGGAACTGGTGTTCTGGGCTGAATACGGGGAGGCGAATGGCACGAAGTCCATGGGTCCGATGAGTATCTGGGGCGGGTGGTTTTCCGCCTGGACGCCGCATTTTCTGTCGATGAGGTCTTTTGCGAAGGCAAAGGCCCCATTCCAGCAGGCCTGGGCCGTGGACAGCGGAGGTGTGGTGGAAGGCGGCGCTGATCCGTGTCCTCTTGATGCCGATGATGCATCCCTGATAGAGGGCGTAGAGATTGAGGAACCCATAGTCGTAGGTTTCCGGATAGAGATATGTGCCGCCCATTACCAGAAACCAGTCCGGGCCGGAATCGAGAAGGCTTCCGAAGTCGTTTGCAAGGATCTTCTGAACAGAAGCGTCTCCGATGAAGGTGTTCCAGACGTCCCTCGCCTCGGCGTCGGTGGCATAGGAGGTGATGTCCACGTCCAGCCAGAACTCTCCACAGGGGTAGCTCACACCCATGCACGTCCGAAGGCCGCCTTCCTCATCGCAATCCTCTCTCAAGCCCTGCAGGGCATACCCCGAATTTCATCACGTGGCTGCCACAACATCCGGATCGCGGGCCGGGTATTGCCCGTCGTACCTGGAATGTTCATATCCACCGTTCCCCTTGCCAGCCAGGACAAGTGATCATTGTCTGCCTCACCTTTGGCGTGTTTTTGCCACGCTTGCCGGCGGCATCATCACCGGTTCAATATATCGAATAGTACTATAGCTATCTAGAGAAAAATCCAAAATACGGCAAGACAGAGTTCATATTGCTCCTGAAAATGAGTTGGGTCTTCAACCCGTCCTTACGATTCCCAACGTATTACTGTTCTGAATTCATCACAGTTGTCAGATATTGACCAACAGGTTTTTAAATATCAAGGCACATGACCTCAAATCAAGAGGTTTCTCTGCCTGATTTTGGATCTCCTTGAAAATTCCTGTTACCGCAGGTACTCTAATTTGCAGTTTCATGGCGCTTCCCTTTGGATTTGATTCTTTTGAGTATCAAAATCCTTACCAGGTAAAGTGCCCTTTTTGTACTTTTCAGGATTTACACAGAATATTTTATCGTACCGTTGCAAGTGCTATAAGGCGGCCATCGTCGATTTCTCAAGAGGTCGGAAATGAGCAAGCGGATTCGGCTGGCCTGGACATGAGTGGATATGCTGGACCGTGTGGACGCGGTGGAATATACGGACAGGAAGAAGGGAATCTGCCATGTCTGACCTGATCCCCAAACACGGCGGCTACCGCAAACTGAAGAGCTTTAAGGTGGCGCAGCTCGTCTACGATGTGACGGTGCGCTTCTGCGACAAGTACATTGACAAGCGCAGCCGCACCCATGACCAGATGGTGCATGCGGCGCGGTCAGGGGTTCAGAACATCGCCGAAGGCTCGCAGGCTTCGGCGACTTCGAAGAAGACTGAACTCAAGCTGACCCAGGTTGCGCGAGCAAGTCTTGAGGAACTGAAGCTCGACTATGAGGATTTTTTGCGCCAGCGGGGGCTGGCGCATTGGGAGCGGGAGAATCCGCTGCGTCAGGCGCTGATTGACCGGCGCTGTGAAACCGCCGACGAGGTGGCGGAGTGGGTAGTTGAGGCGGCGAAGAAAAGTGGACGTTGTGGACGGGATGGACAAAGTGGACAAGGCGTTGAAAAGAATTTGTTGTCCACTGGGTCCACCCTGTACACCAAAATCTTCCCCGAATTTTCCGCCAATGCCACGCTGGTGCTCCTGGTGGTGGCCTGCTCGCTCCTTGACCGGCAGGTCGAACGTCTGGCACAGGATTTCGAAAACGAGGGCGGCTTCACTGAGCGCCTGTATCGCGTTCGCACGGCAAATCGCAGAAGACAGGGGCAATGAGTCGTTTTCGGGTAAGCCGAAAAGACCTCAGTAATCTTCTATTCGGCCTTTTTTACCCTCTCCCACTGGAAGAGGGGCTGGGGATTAAGGGCGACAATAGCAAATATCATCATTTCAAATCGTGACCACATTGTCTCGATTGTTCATGGGACCTCACCGGCCCAGGTAGGGAAAGTGGCGCTCGGTATGCGAAATGCGCTACCGAACACCAGCTGTATCGGCTTCAGCGGGACGCCGCTGCTCAAACACGACTAATTTGGTCGGCGGGTCTGCGCAAAAGAATCGTTG
>CAZKQY010000106.1:0-26029 GCA_964555005.1 uncultured Syntrophotalea sp.
TATATGGTTTTTCAACATCCAAGGTTTTTGGGGGTAGATTTGGAAGCAAGATACCCCCAAAGGAAAACAGATACCCCCAAAAGCCAAAATGGATACCCCCAAAATAGGAGAAAATGTCCATGCCAAAGGTGATTGCGCCACTTAATGAAGTGAAAGTCAGAAACGCGAAGATCAAACCGAAGGAATATAAGATTTTTGACGGCGGAGGACTGTTTCTTGCTATTACCCCTACCGGCGGGAAACTCTGGCGGATGAAATACCGATTCCAAGATAAGGAGCGTCTGCTTGCTTTGGGCGCTTATCCTGAAATTGGTCTTGCCGATGCACGTCAGCGTCGTGAGGATGCAAGGAAACTGCTTGCCAATGACCTTGACCCCGGAGCGGTCAAGAAAGCACAGAAGCAGGCACAGACAGAGAAAACCGAGACTTTTGAGGTTATCGCTCGCGAATGGATTGCAAAGTTTACCCCGCAATGGTCGGAGACTCACGCAAAAACAACGATGGGCCGTTTAGAGCATGATCTTTTTCCGTGGTTGGGGAACCGACCGATCAAGGACATCAAAGCTCCTGAACTTCTGGCTGTGCTACGCAGAGCAGAGGGCCGGGGTGCAGTTGAACTCGCGCACAGATTAAGAACCATTGCAGGACAGGTCATGCGCTATGCTGTAGCAACAGGCCGAGCCGAACGTGACCCTTCCGGCGATCTTAAGGGCGCTTTGCCACAGCCAGCGTCAAGACACTTTGCGGCATTAACAGAACCAAAAGAAGTTGCCAACCTGCTACGGGCCATTGATGCTTATCATGGCGGCTTAATCGTCAAATGCGCTTTACAAATAGCTCCGCTGCTATTCGTCAGACCGGGGGAGTTGAGGCGGATGGAATGGAGCGAGATCAATCTTGATGAAGCCGTCTGGCATATACCGGCAGAAAAGATGAAGACAAAGGTTGCACATGTAGTTCCGTTATCCCATCAGGCCGTCGGGATACTCCGCGAAATACGCCCGGTCACCGGAAACGGGAAATATGTTTTTCCCTCGATAAGGTCAACGGTACGTCCCATGAGTGAGAACACCATCAACGTTACTCTTCGGACAATTGGTTATAGCAATGAGCAGATGACCGGACACGGCTTCAGAGCAATGGCAAGGACAATCCTTGACGAGGTTCTGCAGTTCAGGCCTGAGCTTATCGAGGCACAGCTTGCCCATGCTGTCCGCGACCCTCTTGGTCGAGCCTACAATCGAACACACCACCTGCCGGAGCGCACACGGATGATGCAACAGTGGGCGGATTACATTGACGGGCTAAAGGCCGGCGCGGTTGTGCTGCCATTCAGTGCAAAGGCATAGAGAGCCAACGAAACATCATAATTAGGACGATACCAGGGAACAAAGGACGGGAAGCCCCTCACCAAGCAAGGCCGGAACCAAACACGTCTATCCGGCCCACTTTTTTCAGAACAATAGTCCCATTAAAATGACTGACATTCTATACCCAACAGAAAATGTCCCTCATTCAACAACATTCAGACACTATTGTTCCCTGCGTACTATGTTGTATCGCGCCGCGTTAGATTGCAACGGTCAGCATGAACCGCCATTGCCGATGGTCGCTGCCACCGCGAGAAGTAAACTTCCCGATTCGCCCCCAAATTTTTCAGCGTGGGACTGTTCGCCGCCGCTATCCTTCGCAACATGTGCCGGTCTGGATAGAACCCAGATTCACCATGATGGTCGGCTCTGTGGGCCACCGTGTGTCTAAAAAAGACAAAGCGTCACGGCACGCTATAGTTGTAGTCTGTGTACCTCTTGATGCCTCAAATGTCAATTCTTTTGATTGCTTTAAATTGAATATAGACGAATGCGGGCTGGCATCAGCAAGCCAACCCGCATTAGGAGTCACTAAAACTGTAACGATTTGAGCTTGTTGTGATATGTCCGGGTTAAGGCCGCCTCTAATAGCGGAACCCGCTGAAGCGGCCTAGTCTGCTGATTCCAAACCAAACATTTCCGATTTATTTCGGCGTTCGTTTCCTTCTTGGCTTTCCTTTTTCATGTGGTTGATTTTAGCCGATAGTTTTTTGATTGTTTCAGAGGCCCTTAATAAATCTTGCCTCTCTTTTTCTCTTTCGTTCAACTTCCTTTTATATATTTGGATATCCTCATCGGCTGTTTCCCGAACACGGCGGGCCACATCAATTTCTTTCGTTAGAGCTTCTGCAAGTTTCAAGTTATCAAGTTCAGTTTGTCTAACCTTAGAAAAATAAATTTCGTTCTGCCTCTTCATATTTTGAGCCTCATCCATTATACGCTTTGAACGATTGACAATTTCCTCTGAAGCCGCGTCGATAGCAAATTTCCGTCTTACAAACTCCCCGATAATATACCCTATTTTAAGCCCGATTATAATTCCGACTATCACATAAGGGTATGCAGCAAGAACTCCTGTCCAAGAACTGTGAATGTCCTTAATAAAACTATATTCTTGGATCTTATGATTTATATATTTAATAAGAATAAGGTTAGATGGTGGTGGCCAAGAGATTGAGGCCGGTTCCAATCGAACAATCGCCAAGTACGGCAATACCCGCCAGTTCAGCCAGCAAAATGCTCCCACAAATATTACCCCAACAAAAATTCTAATTTTTTTCATCTCAAATATGCCTCCGTAGTTTTCTTATCAAAATGCCCAACCTCCTGAGCGACCGTGCCTTTGGCATCATTATAGAACATACCTCTGCGCTGCAATTCGTCCATCCGCTCCTGAGAATAGCTGTGGCGCAGGCCATGCGCCCCGTTCGAAAATCCAAGTTGTCGTCGGCTTGCAGAGGAAAAACTTTGACTCCACGTTCGGCCGCCGCCTATATCGTAATGCTGGGTGTAGTTTACCCCCCGGTCGGTCACTTTGAGCGGAGAGGGAAGGCGCCTTGCCTCCAACCGCAGGGCCAACTCATTTGACAGGAGAACCTCTCGCACCAGTCCCCCCTTCCCCTCCACTGTATAACGCTCACCCTCTCGGCCGATAAAGCGGTCTGCACTCCACTCTCGGTGGGTGGAGGCATGACGCTCGTTTAACGGCAGAATCGTAAAGAGTTCGTGCGCCCTTAACCCAGCGTTATAAGCAATTTTCGTTGCCAAGCTGTTCCGTTGGGATTGAGCAGAGGCAATTAGTGCGACCTGGGTGTTTGTATAGCTCCTTGTAGATAGACGTGTTTCCATTTGGCTCTTCACGATGTCAAGCCTCACCCCCAAGTGCATCTGAATCGCCTGACGGTCGATATCGAGGGTTTTCTGCGCGACAATTGATGATCTGTCGAAAAGGTATTGCCTCGCATTCTCAACGGTTACACTGACAATATCTCCCTGCCTGCGGTTTGTTATATACTCAATAAATCCCTTGAGGGCCTGTTCGTAGTTCCGTGCCGTTCCTACGCTGTGAATATGACCGTCGTCCCTGCGATCATGTCTCCCTTGTCCCAGGGCTATTTTTTGAGTAACTGCATACTTTGCCTGTGCTTTGGCAGATCTAAATTTCATAATATTCACCCCTCCTTAACTTTTTTTTCAGACGAGATAGTTTGTTGTTCTGTAGCGGTTGCTTGCGTTTCGCACATTTCGGGAAGCTTTTTCAGAAAACGATCGATGGAACTACGGTTTACCTTGCAGCGACGTTTTATCCTGAGCCATTCGGCGAGATCGGCACATGAAGCGCCTGCCAGTCTCATCAACACCAGTTCTGCCCGATACTTG
Organism: uncultured Syntrophotalea sp.; assembly: GCA_964555005.1. Taxonomy (GTDB): domain Bacteria; phylum Desulfobacterota; class Desulfuromonadia; order Desulfuromonadales; family Syntrophotaleaceae; genus Syntrophotalea_A. Next base: position 3,750 of record CAZKQY010000106.1, read on the forward strand.
TCGAGGCGGCTTTTGTGGTAAAGCTTGCGCCGCGCCTCAGAGCGGCGATTGCGGATTAACTGGACCTCCAGCAACGGATTAAATGTCTCATCTTTCTGCGTCATATATTTGTCCTCCATTAATTGTCGCGTCAATATTCTCAACCCTGCTATTTTAGTGTTACCGCGCCGTTTTGGCCTGACGATACACAGCGCGGTAACTTAGGGGATGGCAACTGCTGTCTTACATTCTGCAAATGGCTGACAAACCATCCCCCAAATAAGACATCAAGCATATTCAATCATGTTGTTCCGAAATTAAACGCAGAACATCTTCTACTTTCCAAGCGGTAACTCTTGTGGAAAGGTGTATGGGTCTTGGAAATTTGCCATTTTTGACACCTAACCACCACGTGCTTTTCGACACCGGAAAGATGCCAGGGATCGGAGGATTGGCATGACGATCCCCAATTATTTGGCTCAAACGCAGAAAACCCGTTGCAGGCAAACCATACTCATCGCTATTTTTCATTTTATCTCCTTTAAAATTAATTGTGTTCGAAAGCCTTCGTATTACACAACAACCATAGGGCTTTCAGAGTCGTTACAAACAGTTTTTCACAAATCGGAGATGTATGAACACGAACAGACGCGTACGGATGTCGCATAAAGGTTGGATAGGCAAAAAAAAGAGTCATTTCCTCATAAAGGCAATGACTCTTGTATATTCCCAAGCAATTATTAACTAATGTCAAGAAAAAACAGTTTATCCTGACCTAGTTCTTTATCTCCATAATAGCTTATGGTAATTTCTTTTTTACGGTTCGAATTACAATAATATCTATCGGCGATTCTTCATTTCTATCTTCATCATTTGTGCTTTCTTGTGCCCGCGAGCATCAACGGGAATTGCACATCTCCATAATTCAAAATGCTTCTTTCAAGTACGATACACAATAATCATTATGACCTACTGTTTTTTATGCCCGCGCGTAGGTCACACATTCATTTCAGCCGAGTTTAAGTGGGGCGTACCTTACAGGCTCGGACATTTTTTCCGCCGAAAGCAGTCGAGAAGCTGCGAGATCAGCGTCAATTTTCATTCTCACCGTCCAAGTAGCAAAACCTGAACTGAACCTCATCTCATTTCTATTCATCATCTCAAATAAACGTTCGTCATCTGTACGATTCTGACAACCACCAAATCAAGAGTTCATACACCGTTGCATCGGTAAAGCACATCGAAAACAATGTCAAGAAAATTTTTTTAGTTTTTTGGTTATCAGGCGTTTCACACCAATGCCAGCGCCTTGAAGGCGGCCTGGGCCGGATCGCTATAAAACTCGATCTGCATCTTGTCGATCACTTCGTCGGGCAGGGTGGCAAAATCTTTGCGGTTCGCCGTGGGGATCATTACGCGCCTGGCGCCGGAATCCATCGCGACGCGCAGCTTATCCCCCAGGCCCTCCACATGGCCGAGGACGCCGTGAAGACTCATCTCCCCCAGGACGACCAGCCCAGCCGCGACGGTTCTTGACAAGACGGCGGAAACCAATCCTACGAAAAAAGCCACCCCCAGGTCGTGGGCGTCTTTGCCCTGCATCAGGCTGATCACTTGAATATTCATGTCGTAGCCGGAAATCTCCCGATCGATGCCGATCTTTTTGGCGTTGGTTTTCAGAAAATCATAGGCCATCCTAGCCGATTCACGAATGTTCTTTGAAGAAGTCCCGACAAGGGTGAACTTCCCGGAACCGACGCCGACATTGATCTGAATGCGATAGAGGGAATAACGTCCCTCGGCCTGATCGTAGCCGATGGTGAAGATATCGCCGGGCGGCAGGGGCGTATCGGGGATGAGTTGGATGCTTCCCAGTTCGGGGCAGCCGACAAAATGTTCCTCCCCTGTTTCCTTATCTATGTAGGAAAAGTTGACCTTCGCGTACTCAATGCCCCCCATGCGCTTGAGTTGTTCCTTGACACGCCGCCTCATTTCGAGGGCAAAGCTCACGTACTCTTCCACCTCCTGCCGGGTTGGGTCGTTTGCAGGGTGAAGCAGCTTTACCAAACCCGATACCGTCTTTACGACGGCCGTTCTGTCGCGCGCTTCCAAGTGGTTCCCGAAGGAAAAGTAGCGCTCATGAATATCGGCAAAATTACGGTTTCGCATCCCTTCGTGAAAAATCTCGGCGATATAATCGGAGATGAACCCCAAATGATCCGTGAAATAGGCCGTCTGCATCTTGGGAATTTCCCAGCCAGGCAGATAACCGTGCCAGCGGTCGTGGAAGGCCATGTCATTGCGAATGGAATCCGGGAGAGCCGAAAAAAGATGAGAGACCCGGGCAATGGATTCAACATCGCCGTCTATGTTGCCGTTGAAGACAATCCCCGCATCCGCCTGAATCGTGCCCTTGTCGTCGCCCCGCGAGAAGGAACGCTGCTCCATATAGCCCTTGTACATCTGTTTGTCGTTTTCTTTCTTGAAATTGGCTCCGGATACCTCGTCAAAGGCAACCAAATCGTACCGGATGACCAGGCCAGGCTTATCCTTACGGTTTTTCCATCCGAAAAGGTCTGCCACGGAACCCTGGCCTCCGCTCAACAGGATCACATACGGCGATATTTCCCGGTAAACGTAAGACTTTCCTGTTCCTCGCGGCCCCAGTTCGACAAGATTGTAGTTTTTCTCAACCATGGGGATCATCCGGGCAAGAAAAAGTAATTTCCGCCGGGGGGTAAAATCGCCGTTCGTCGGTTCATAACCCATCGTCCGCAAAAGGATGTCCATCCATTCATCCCTTGTGAATACCGCCCGCCCCTCGATAAATTCCTGCAAATTGGCGCTGGCAATCTGGATCGGCTGAAGACGATTCAAGACAAAGGGTCTGGTTACGCCTTTATGCACCCGTGTTTCGTCATAAGAAATTTCCAGATTGGCCCAGATGCCCCCGGTCAAAAGCCGTTCATGAGCATAAACCTGCTCTTCAGTGATATGGACGTGATCCATGCCCGCTGTCGCCAGATGCGCCCAGTATTTTCCGCCCTCATCCTTTTCGTCGAATGTCACGGTCGCCAGGTCAATCAGTTTATGGACACCCGTTTTCTTCAGGTTGGACTTGATCAATTCTCCCCGATCCGCCCGGACGATCCGCTCAGAGATCACATCCTTGACACGCTGGATGCCTTCCTCGATTTCTACTTCGTTCGTAGTGGAACAGTACTTGCCCAGCAGATACTCAAGGACATAGACAGGAATATTATCGCCGACCTTAAAACGTTTGACGAGGTCTTTCCTCACCACCCGACCCGGGAAAGCGTTGAAGAGCTTTTGATCCAGGGTATCTATCCAGTTTTTCTGATTTATCTGTCCTTCCGTCATAGCCATTCATCCATGTCTATCTTTAATGTGACATCCGCCGTGGCCAGTATCTCCTCGTTATCGGCATCAAGGATAACGAGCGTCAATTTTTGTCCATAACGGCCTTCCGCCCCGGCGACCTTTTCCAGCTTCACCTGCCGGATGTCGTCCTTCGGACTGACTGCAATGCCGTCGGATTTAAAAAGCACCTTCCCGGATGCGGCGTCCCGGATCTTGATGACGACCTGCCTGCCGAGATAGTTTCCGTCAATCTCACCCAACAGATTTTTCTTTCCCCTCGTCTCAGGCTCTATTTCCACAACTGGCTCCAGAGTCGTAATCTCCGCAACGGGTTTCAGGACAATTCCCGTTTTTAGAGCCTTTTTCGTCCATTGAATGCAAACCAGGGGGATAAGCCATTCCTGCAAGGTTGTGCCCCCGTGAAAGAAACCGATGCCGCCGTAGGTTTTGAAGGCGTTGACGCTCCGGGGGGTCAGACATTCCAGGTCGCTGCCGTCAACCATTGTACGGACGGCCGTCTTGTGTGCAAGATTTTTTCCAACGACCGCTCGTCTTTTCTTCCAACACACCTCCCCTTCGGGTTTTTCCATGATTTCATTTTTCCCTGGGATATAGTGGAAATAGCCATGATCGGTTGTCAAAAAAATACGGCCATATCCTGCGTCCCTGAGTTTTCGGATGATTTGCGCATAACGTTCCAAATAAAAATCGGGTCCGGTGATGGCCAGTTCGCCATCATGCCCCTGCGTGTCGAATTCATCGCCGAAGAGAAAAACAAGCTTCCCATCGGGCAGTTTAAAGCCCGTTTTCATCACGTCCGTTACGGCCAGAATATGCGACGGTTTTACGCCATAGACGGCGGAAAGCCAGTTCCGTCTCGACTCTGCAACAGATAGATTCTGATCAAATCCCTCGGCAGTGACTGTCCATCCCTTCTCCGAATCAACCGTGACTTTAAGGCTTTCCGCAAGACCGGGCAGCGCGTAGGCCATCCCCAGATCAGTGATCGTCGGCAGCGGGGCCCTGCAATGTATGACGGAGGCAACCGGCGCTGTCTGCCCCTCATTGATCATATTGGCTAAGCGCTTTCCCAGCTCGAAACGGAAGGCGTCAATAACAATGACCGCCGCCGGGTCTTTTTTTTCATCGAGGACTTTCTTCAATGCTTCCCCGGCGTATGGTAAATCAGCTTGCTTGGGCCACGCGGAATCCCGAGAGGCAAATTCAGAGAAGGCCGTATTGGTCTTATCGAGGATGACCATGAACGCCTTTCTCAGGGTTTTCTGAATCTCAAAAAGAGCTGCCTCTTCGATGGGCCATTCCTGCATCAGGCCTTCGCCTTCCGCATCCACTTGCCACCCTTGCTCGACATACCAGTGAATGCCGTCCTTCAGCGCATGCCAGTTCTTCTCCACGTCTTCATTTTCCTGGAATATCTGCGCCGCTTTTCCACAATCGGCGAGGATGTCCCATGGCACCTTTTTTTTCGCCCATTTTCCCCAGAAACCCTGGGAGTGATGCAGATAACTCTCTTTTTTACGGGTTAGATAAATTGACAGCTCTGTAAAGTTGTCAAACTTGTTTATCTGCCTTATTTCGTTTTCAAATAATATCTTTTCCGCTTTGTAGGAGGCAAAGGGGTCAAGCATGGTCGTGAAATTTTCCGCCTCCATGGGTTGCAGGTCAATGATGGCGTCAGCCTTGCCGGCAAGCGTCTCCAGCTTCGGCAGAAGCTGGGTATCCCGCTGCCACTGATTCAGAAGTTCCATCGCCCGTTTTCTTGCATTGCCCGGTGGGATGACCCAGTCCGATGAGGAGAATCCGTTGTCTCCGATTTTCAGCGCCGCATCTGTCGTCAGAAGCCGAGCCACGGCCCGAATGCGCCATTTGTCCGGATCATCCGGATCAGGCGCCGGAAGGCCGAAATCGGTGGTGATCCGACGGTTGAAAAGATGACGTTGTGCGACGCTGATCCGCTCCTCGATGGGCTTTCCTATGTCGGAAAGCGCCGCGAGGATCGTTCCCATAGAGATCAGTTCATCGGGGGTAATTTTTCCCCATTTGGAGAGGGGTTCATCCAGCTTTGCCAGGGCGTAGGCTAAAAGATCCTCCTTCACCTCGTCTTCTTGAGAACGGGGAATTTCCACTCCGTATTCCCGGAGGGCATCCAGAAGGGTTGTCTCTCGAAAAGACGCCTCGCCTTCAAAGACCCGAAAATAGCTGAGATCCGTTCTCAGCATCGGAAGCCAGAGCACGCGTGGACGGCGTTTTTCACGGGTAAAACGATGCCGGAGCAGCAGTTCATGACCTTCTTCCACCCAAAGTTCAATGGCATCCCCACAGGTTTTCTGGAGAAGTTCCTTCCACTCCCGCGCCGGGTCGCACCAGATGATAAACGGCGCCGGGACCACCGTTTTATCGAGGATTGATAAAATCTGCTTCTGTAACCAGCTTTTAAATGTCTGATCTTCCATCAATCTGTCAGTCCTTAAGGTGATCATCCGACAAGCCGATTTGCTCATCCAGATATTTTCGGACAGAAGCTACGAATTGCTTACCCTCTTCCAGGAGGGGTTCCACCTGATCTTGTGTCAGCTCGAAATATTCCCGATAATCGCTCCGCTGCCTGAGCTCAAATGCCTTGTTGAGGGAACGCCCCATGGCATTGGAGAAGAGACCGTTCTTCACAAAGCGTTTGTTGAAATAGGCCAGAACGCCACTATGTTTTGATGAGGCATAAGGCTCATAGATAAGAAGGGCAAGAACGGCGTAAAACATGCCGTAATAAATGCGATTAACCACAGAGCGGAGACTTTGCTCTCCGGTGAAGAGATATTGAGCTTCCTGAAGGCTCTCCGCTGCCTGGCGCAACCTGTGCAGGGCCAGCAGTTTCTTCTTCTCATCCGTGCTCATAGCGGAACCCCCTCCCGCTGGATAACTTTATAAATCGGGGATTCGGACATCGGCCCCTCTTCCAGCTCATCCTTTCCGAAAACAAGAACAGAAATCAAAACATCATGCTCTATGTTGATCCTATAGACGATGTCGTCAATTTCCGCGACCATTGTCCGGTCGTTATCAGGAAGTTCAATCATTACATCTAAGTCGGAGTCACGTCTTCCCTCGCCTCTTGCCTTTGATCCATAGAGGCGAAAATCGCTGACAGGATATCGCGCTATCAATTCATCCCGCAATTGTTTTAACGCTACTTCTTCATTCTTGGTCAACTTGTGAAGATTAAGCTTCGCTTTCATGATTTCACCATCCTCCCTTTGTTTACTCCCACCAGCCCGGTTTGGGCAGCTTCCCCTCGCGGCACCAGCGCCGTTCATCGTCGCGCCAGACAGCGCGGTCGGCAATGGCCTTGTCCACGTCCTTGCCCGCCAGCACATCCGCAGTAAGCAGTCCCGCCTTTTGCAGCGGTGCGATATTAACGCGCACCCCGTCGTTGATATCCGGCTGGTACAGGCTTTCCTGCCGGATAAACTCCGCAACCGTCTGCGGCGGCGGGCGTTTCCCGTTCAGGCCGGACAGTTGATCATACATCGCCTGCTCTGAGAGCCATGTCTTCCAGGTGAGGGCCTCCGGGCAACTCCAGGATTCAATAGCCTCCCGCACCGCCTGCCCCTGGCCAAACTTCACGGCCATTTCGCGCTGCCAAACCTTGAGATCGGATTTCAGGGCAGCCATTTTTTGTTCTATATCATACTGCTCTTTGAAGTTGCCCTTTAAATCAACGGATCGCTCTTTCAACGCTTGCTGCTCTTTTTTTGCATCCCTGATTTTTTCAGAAAGCGGTTTGATTATATCAGCATCAAAGGACTTCCACCAAACTTTGCACGCGCATTTCAGCGCATCCGTCAGCATGGCATCCGCCTTGGCGCAGATCATTTCCGCCATGTCTATTGCCGTGGGATCGTCTTTCAGGTTCTCCTCCACCGGCGGCTTGGGGCCAACGACGGCGCAATGATAATCCAAATGGGTCAGGGCTTCCGTTATCCATGAGGAGAAATCCGGATGCAGGGCCGTTTGGTCGGCCTGATCACACCATTCGGAAAGAGGGCCTTGACGTATAGAGTCGCTCAGCCTTTTCAACCATCGCGCCTTGAGGCAAAGCATGGCGTCGTTGATGGCATATTGGCGAAGCTGGGGTTGGAGGGGTTCCGGACCAAAACCCGAGACGCCGACATCGGCCAAGACGGCATTGAAGGTCTTCAGTTCCTGGAGACGCTCCATGAGGAGGCTTTTTCTGGCTTCCTGTTCGCCTGTTAGGTTTCCGTTGGCGTTTTCCAGTCCCCTCAGTTCCGTCTCCAGGCGTTTCACCAGAGGAATGACGTATTGATTTTTGAGTTTGGGCAGCAAATCGCCATCCGTTTTATGGCAATAGACGATGCATTCAAAGGCCGCTTCCTGACGGGGACGGTTGCTCCAGCGGGCGCTGGAAATATGCCAGGCAACGGGGCGCTTTTTGAACTGACAGATATGATGGCGAAAGAAGTCCTTCCTCACCCATTCTTGGAGGGGTTTGCCCATGACCTCCGCAAAGACGTTTTCCTGCGATGATACTCGCTCATTTCCGTAATCGGCGGCCAGTCGTTCACGCAGGCGACCATACAGCGTGGCGCTGTCGGTTCCTTCCATCAGCGGGATGATGCCATCGTCATCCGCCCATTCCGGAACCGCCTCTCCCGCCTCGATCTGTTTCGGCCAGCGGTGGCCCAGAAGACGCAGGATCAGAACCGTGAAGCGGTCTTTCGTCAGACGTTGTTCCTCCGGCAGACAGCGCCAGCCTTCCTGTTCGATACCTTCCTTCAGAAGCCAGTAAACGGAGATGGGATGAACCTCCAGCTTCTGGGAAAGCTCTTCAAGAAAGGTCTCTGCCGGGATGGGGATCCGGGCGCCAACGGCGACCTGGTCGTTTTCTTCCTCATCATCGTCCGATGCATCACTGTCTTCTGCAGCATCGCTCTCTTCTTTTGCACCCGGTCCCGATTCGTAAAGGGTGAGCAAACGCTTCTTTAAGGCTGCAGGTTCCTGGCTTTCGGGAGTATGGCGTTCATGGGCTTGCAGATAATCAAGAACTTCGGCAGGCATTTCCGGTAAACCATCGGGCAAAGGTGGCATGGCATCGTAGCCTGCAATCATAGGGTACCAGCCGGGTGGGGTACCGGTTTCGGTGAATATTACGGCTTTCTCTTTTAGGTTGAGGCCATGCTTTTTCATTACAATGTTTTCAGATATCGATTCAATTGTGAGTAGAATTGCTGTCGAGGAGTAATCAGCATCACTGTGTATCCCAGTAAATTTATATTCTAGAAGATGTTGACCAATTAAACTAATTTTTATTGACTCGCATAGTTTAGTTAATTCTCCGAATCTTCCACGAAATTCGATAAATGGTAATTCTTCAACATAACAGCCGTTGAAGTTTAAGCTTTGACTCAGTAGTCTTAATAAATATGATGCCAACCTTGAATTGAGGAATGTCCCTACATCTTCAATGTTCACGTCTTTTTGTGGTAATATGACGAGAGCACAATTATCATATAAATATTTAGATTCAATTCTTCTTACAGATAAAGAACCTCTGGAAACAAGACCATAGGTCCATCCATTCTTACCAAAAAAAGATTCATCCCTGATTCGACCTATGGAAGTCATGGCAATTTGCGGTTTTGCCCATTGCCATCTAATACAAATAGTTTCGTAACCATGCCACCTTCTGTATCCGCCACCCTTCAAATAGATATACCAATCAGGGAGAGTTTTTTGAGGTACTTCCCATATGTATTTTAAATATCTATTGTTGTCCCCTGTAACTATACCTTGCTTTACTTCATTATAATCCTTAACTTTTTTATTATCGGAAATGAGGTTAATAAATTTTTCCGCAACCCAATACATTGTCGGACTTGAAGGAATTCTTAAAAAATTTGTTTGTTGTGTTTTGTTATAAATCGAATCATTGCAGTTAGTAATTGTCTTTAACAATAATGCATCCTTTTCCTCCGAGCTTTTCGGCCCGATGAGACGGAAGGCGGTCAGGCGGTGATCGGCCTTTGGTGGGGTTTTTGCGAGATTGAAGAGGACAACAAAGGCACCTGCCGCAGAGCTATCCTGAAAAGCATGTTCGCCCAGATGGGCCAGAGTTTCGATGGAGGTTTCCCGGAGGATGCCTTTGAATCCCTTGGCTTTCTTAAGTTTTTCATCATCGAGGGCGCGCAGATCGGCAAAGGAACGGAGGAACATCCAGGATTGCTGGGTGACCATCGCCACCCGACCGGTCTCCGGCTTGGCCAGTTCCAAGCAGCGGAGGATGAAGGCGGCGTATAGATCCCGTTTGCCGGGGGTAAAATAGGTTTCCACATACTGTTTTACCACGGGCCCCATATTTTTAGAACCCATGTAGGGCGGATTTGTGGCTACCACGTTATAGCGACGGGAGAGAAAATCGAAGAGGGACAAGCCTTTTTCCGCTGTTTCGCCGAAAAAGCGAGAAGAGAAATCGGTAGAAGCAAACTCTTCTCGGAAATGGGCGCTAAGCCGGTTTAGCAGGCCGGCTTTCCATTCCTCATAGGATGGAACGCCTATCGGCAGCGCCATCTGTTCCGGTTTGTCCATTTCCGCAAAGAGCGCTTTCTGTTTGGGCGGCCCGGCCTTTTCCTCATCGTCGAGGACCTTCAAGAAACGGATTTCCTTTTCCACGGGCTCTTCGATCTGAAGGAGCGTGCCCAGTTCATCGGCATGCCTGAGACTCTCGAAGATCAACTGGAGCGAGGTCTGGAAGGGTTTGTCTTCCGGGTGTTTTTCAAGAAAGGCTGCAAGATGATCCGTGTCAGCGCCGATATGGATATTGGTTGCCGTCAGGTTGATTCGTGTTGGTCTAAATACAGGATCTTTTTCTTTCGCCTTCATATACAAGGCGCAGGCTGCAATCTGAATGGCCCGCTCATCAATATCAATCCCGAAAAGATTCTGGCTCAGGATGGCTTCGCATATATCCGCGGAACTGGTGAGTTCCCCTTCTTCCTCATACATGGCGTAAAACAGGTCAAAGGCTTCCAGCAGAAAGTGGCCGGAACCGACGCAGGGATCGAGAAAAGAGAGCTGCTTGAGGGATTTTTGCTCCATCGGTGCCCGATCGGCGTCCCGGACATAGTACTCCCATGATTCGCTGAGGCGGGATGCCGGATGCATGGCCATCCAGAGAGCCCCCAGCGAATTTTGCACAAGAAATTTGACCATGTAGGGTTCAGTGTAAAGCTGGGTGACGGGGATGATGTCTCCCTTTTCGATCTTCGCGCCTTTGACGGTGCGAACCTTCTCAAATACCCGGTCCTTTTCATCGGTGTTCCAGTATTGATAAGCCCAGCCGAGGGCATCCGGCGCGATGAAGATTTCATCGTCGGCGGACAACAGCCGGATGCACTGTTTCAGCGCCGCAACGCCGGGCTTCAGGGCAATGACCGGTTCATCGGTATGGAAAAGCAGGGGAAGTTCCTGCGCCCGTTCGGCAAACTCGGCGTCGAGAGCGGCATAGATGCCGTCGTCTTCCCCGGCGCAGATCTCCGGATTTTGTCTTGTCAGGCGATGATGCTTCAGGGAGCGCCCGCCGTAATTTTCCTTCTGTATTATTATTTCGTCAATCAACGCGCGTGCTTCCATGCAGCGCAGCGCGATAAGACGGTTGGCCCAGGTATAGGCGGTTTCCTGAAGAAACTCGCCGATAGCCTCTTCCCGCGATCGCCCCGATTGCAGCGAAGATTCGATGAAGGCGTCCACAATCAACCGGGCGCGGCGATCCTCTGCGGATAGGTGCGAAAGCTGTTCGATAGGCACAGATTCGTGATTTTTCCTAACGCCGAGAGCGGCCAGACGCTCCTCCAAGTCGCCGGGGCGCCAGTTTCCGGCATCGTCATAGCGGCCTTCCAGAATATGGCGAAGGTCGAGAACAATGGATTTGAGTTTGGCCTTATATTGGGATTCCATAATCAGGACAATTCCACTTCATTACCCTGTTCCAAGGCGGCGTTGATCTTCTTATCCATCTCTTTTTTCACCCCGGCCCATTCGTTAAGCGTTTTTATTTTTCTGGGCAATGGGAAAAGCTTGATCTGCTTAATCTGTTTACGACCATCTCCACCGCCATCATCTCCCGGCTCCTTGCTTTTGACAAGTCGTTCGATGTCGGCTATCGCTGCCGTTGCCCGGCCCGAGATGCTGTCCGGAAGCAGGGCAATCTTGATCAGGTCGGCTTCATCATCTACTTCTGACGCCATACTCTGATGTGCTGCTTCAAACGGGGCAATTTCTTCTGCCGTCAGCAGGCCTGCCGCGCGTTCCTGCTCGATGCGGTTTGTCAGCATAAGGATGGATTCCGTCGCCTCTTGTCGCCATTGGCGTTTCAATGCCTCCACCTCCGTCAGGACATGGGCTTTGTTGTCCTGAAGGGTCTTCCAGACAGCTTTTTTATGAATCGCGGCATCCCTATCAGCCGTTGCGTAATTGTCGAGAAAATGGTGAATGATATTGTCTTTTGGTATCTTGTACTGGATACTTTTTACCGCATTGTAAAGCTCCCTGGTCCCCTTGTAAGGCTCCGCATTTTTGTCGTAAAAGGAATGGACAGCAAGGATTTCGCTTAATTCATCCTCTATGCTCAGCGACTTTGCCTCCCACTCCTTGACGTGATGCACTGGATTGGCAAGACTCAGAAGCGTTTCTATGGTTTCCATTCCTACCGTAAACAAGTCCGGCAGCGGGAAGCTCGCAGCATTCGCCCATATCTGCGCATCATCCCCCTTCTTTTTCACTTCCGTCAGATATTTTACCGAAGCAGAGGTGATGTCAGACGGGGTTTCGTCTATCTTGCGATTCCCCGTCAGCTTGATCAAGAGAGTCCGGACAGCGATTAAAACGGCGGTATCCACGTCCGTTTCTTCCAGAATTATCTCCGCCTTGCTGAAGGTTTTGCTGTTGCGCATGATTGCTAAAAGTTCCGTGTCCCCGGGATTGGTATAGCTTTTTTTATCCACAGCGATCCTGAGCATGCCCGCCCTGAAGGCCGCAGCAATTCCAACCCGAACGGCATTAGGGTCCCAACCGTAAGGCGGGGTTTCAAAATTGTCGAGGATGTCCTGTCCGAGAGTGCGTTTCTTTTTGTTCATACGGTTCGCAAGATAGATGCGAATTTCATCAATCAGTGGGTTGTGCGCATCCAACTGGCCGGCCTGATCGTAAAGCTTCAGCTCCTTCACATCCTGGGACGGGTTTTTTGAACCGGCCAGGACATCGGAAATATCCTGCTGTTCCGACTTAATCCGGACGGGCAGTTTATCGTATTTTGGGTAAAGCGTGCCGAAATAAAAGCCGATCTCCGCGCGGACTGCCTCACCGGGTTTTTGCCCCGGTTTGCAAACGATGGGACGGCTGCTGCCCCGGAAGATCAAGTGCCCCTGTTTTAGTCCCTGCCGGATCGAGGCTTCAACGGCATCCTTCAATTTCGGCAGATCAACCGTGGCCTTGCTGTTGGCCAGCTCTCGTTCCGTGGCCGATTTACTCGGGTCGCTCATCCATTTGTCCACCACTTCCTTCATCGCGATATATCGGTCCAGTTGTTCGCTGAACTGCGCAACCCTACCGCAAAAAATATAAATTGTCTGGTTATTCTCCTGCTTGAGACTTTCATTTTCGTAATCGCCGATGGTCATTCCCGAATAATGGCCAAAGGGGGAAATGATCCGGATATCGACATGACCATTTTTGATGAGCATCTTGTTGTCAAAATACAGGCGCGCCTGGAAATCATGACCCTTAAAAGGAATGGTGTCGAATCCCAGGATATGTGTGCTGATGAGATCATTCAATCCTTTTTCCCTGTCCTGAAATTTCAATTGTGCGGCAATTGTCTCTACAGCTTCCTCAAAGGTGCGCCGCTCTCCCGTCAGGAATTCCCATTCGTCACCGATTCTGGCAACGATTTTGGCCTTCCTTAATTTTTCGAGTTCCGCTTCGATGATCGGTTGCAGGGAAGCCAGATCCTGCGATGCATCTGAAGTCAGAAGCCGGGCGAGATTGTCCGCCGTCTTGGGAAGATAGTTCAATTCCCCGGTCAGGAATAGAACCTCCGCAAGTTTAGACGTGAGATCGGTGGCGGCGGGCACGACGCTTTGGATTTTCGATATTTCTCGACGGATGTCAGCCGAAATTTCCCCTTCCTGGAGCAGATTGTAGTAGATTTCGTCGAAAGAGACCATTTCCCTTACAGGAGCTTGCAGGTAATTTCTGCGACCGGCGCGAATGACATCCTGCGTGATGGCGAGCAATGTGCGTGTCGATCCGGAGAGCGAATCGGAGCGCCCCCCTTTGGAGCGCAGGGCTTTCACGATTTCGGGAATAAGGTGAATCTGATAGGGGAAAAAGGGGTAGAATTTTACAAAGTTCTCGCTACTGCATTGGGGAAGATTCTGAGAGACATTGGCCAGTTCCCCCATGCCCCGGATAACACCGGCGTTGTCATGATAAATCTTCTCCACTTCTTTTTTGCCGTTCAGCGTTTTCTTGAAAATCCGATCTTCCAGAACCAGTTCGATGTTTTCCGTGGTCAAACCGAATTTAAAGCGAAAACGTCCTTCAATCTTCTTGAAATCGCTGTCGAGGGCATGGGCGTTTTTATAGACAGACCCCATGTCCTCATGTGTGGTAACCAAAATCCATATCTTCCCCTGTCCCTGTATGGCCGCCTCTTCGACCAATGCCTGCAACTGGGCCAGGCGACCCTGTTGATCTTCTATCCATTGCCCTGATTCATCCAGAATAAAGAAGACCCGGGCGGGCTTACCCGTTTCTTTTTCCCGCACCTTGATATCGGCAAGAATCGTTTTGATCAGGAATTCTATGTTGAATATCTCCCCTTTTTCGGCGTTGCGCAGGGATTCTGCGACCTCCTCAGGCGTTGAAAACAGCTCCGGGGCTATGCCGCATACGGCCCCATAGAGATGCTTCCGGTAGAAGTTCGGATTGGCCTGGATATTCCCCCATGCTTTTCCCGACCTTTTTTCTACCTCCTGGTGAAAGGCTGAAAGTTTATGGAGCTTGTCCAGTTCGGCCTCGATGACCTTGGCAAAGATATAGTTGCTGCTGTATCCCTTGGACAGATAATATTGAGAAAGGAGAAGCGTCGGCAGAGGGGTACTGCGGCTGTCTGTGAGGGTATTGAGATTGAAGGCCAGAATTGTAGTCGCGCAGTTGTCCAGCAGGCTTAAGGATCGCTCAATCGATTTTTTTCTTTCCGCTGAGGAAGGGACGCGGGCGTTAAACCGCTTGGTTGCCGTCATGCCGTCCAAGGTGCGGTTCGCCGTGACCTGGGCCAACATTTTGGCCAGGTGTGACTTGCCGGAGCCGAAATAGCCCGATATCCAGACGCCGATTTCCGTAGTCTGCTTGCGTATCGTATCGGTATATTGATCGAGGAACGTATCGGTATATTCTTCGATGTGGGGAGTAACGACAAAACTTCCTATTTCCGAGGCAAGTTTCTTCTCATCCTGTACCTCCCCCACTTTGATGACGGGTTCGATCTTTTCCGTGATTCTGGTCTCAAAAATTTCACCGATTTGCATGATTAATGCTCCCCATATGATGTGTTAAAGAACGTCTCCGCGATACATGAACTCTTCCTTCGTGTTCATAAAAAGATAAACCCGCTGTTCCAGAAGACGGCCGGGGATAAAAACCACCACCGGGCAATGAATGATTTCGCTATGCAGATCCCATAACTGCTGAAGCATGAATCTCGGACCTGCCACCGGATACAAGGCAGCCGTCTTCTCAATCACCAGAACGGGAGGTTTCCCTTTGTGAACGGCAAGTTTTTTCTTTATCTCGTCAATGACAGCAGAAATCCAGAGATTGGCCAGTTCAGCTTCCGGATTTGCCCCCGGCATGGGGTCTTCTTCCTGGGCAGCAATGATGTTCTCAACGCCTAACTGGTCGAGGCATCGGGTCGTAATTTCCAGAAGGTCCAAGTAGATAAGGTCATACTGATCGACAAATACTCCGGCCTGTGCGCGCCATTCCTTCATGGTCCATAGTTCGGCCTCCAGCGGAAAAACAATTGCCAAAAACGGCGCCCCTGTCTGATGCCCGATGAAATTATACCGTTCTTTGATGCGTGATGCAGCTTCCTTGATCTTCCAGGAGATGTCTTCGTTCATGATTTTAACCTCTCAGCCATTATCTGTGGTGCCATTCCTGTTCTTTCGGCAATAAAAGCCAAGCAAGCCATTCATCAGGCGAACTCAGAATTTGATCTTTTTCGTACATTGTTGTCATTGGCCCGGGCGCAATTATTATGAAGATTAAGCTCCGCTTTCAGCGCTCATTTCAAGATTAACGATATTCCCCGATTTTTCGTAGCGGATCCACTTCTCTTGAGAAAGTTTCGTCATCATTCGGGAAACGTCCTGTTGATCCCAGAGAAAAATCCGCCAGTCTTTGGCTTCCAGGATTTCCTTGCCGGAAAGACCTTCAAGCCTGAGCAGTCGGACAAGATGGAAGGCTGTCCGTAGAGCAACAGGAGGACGGCTGATAATGCGATGCTTTGTCCCTGTAACGAGACCAAAGTCCTGAAGCGTGGAAACCGTGTTGCTGATCAGTTTTCCTTTTGATGCGGACGTGATCTTGGGAAGAAAATCGTTTTCTTGAGATAGTTTCATGAAAAACCGGCTGCAAGCTTCGCTCCCAATGGTTAGATCATGGGCCAGCCATTTTCTCCAGATGGCATCAACAACAAATTCAAACGCCAGCTTATCCCTTACAATAAAGTAAAGATAGAGCAGCGAAATGAATTCATGTGATTCCGGCCCGTATTGGCTCGCCGCGCACAGCTCGGCCTGCACCCAGGGATCTGGAATGTTGAGATAGCGCGTGCGAAATATCTTCCATAGCGTCATACGGGTGCTGTAGGCATAATTGCCGAAGATCATGCCATCTGCAAGAGAACTCCTAACCTGTACAGGACTGGCGCCTTTTGCTAATTCCTGAAAAAAAAGCCAGCACTCCCGTATGCATCCGGCCCGGCTTGTATTGCGAAAAACAAATTGATCGTGATCACGGATAGGCATTATTATTCCTTTAGAAATATTTTTTATATTTGCTCTGCAACGGCCTATTAAGGTACGGGATCAATCTTTATTGCCGCAAGCAGTCCTTCCGACCTTTCATTATAAACATTCAGCTTCGCTTTCCGGCAAACAATGGCATTTCGAATACGGTTGTCACCTTTCACAATTTCGTTTTCCGGGGCAGCAATTATTACTGCTGTCTATGTTTCAAGTTGCTCGGTGTGCCGTTAGCTATTGCTTCCGCGTTGATCGCTTGGCTGGGCGTCGATAGACGAGCAAGAACATACTTGCGAAGCAATCCAGCCAGCTCATTGACAGGTAACTCCTTTTCGGAAAAAGGTTCTCCGTGATAGATTTTATCCCGTAAGCCCTTTAGTTCGCGAAATTTTTGGTAGTCCTGTTGAACATCGTCGTTTGAGGCTCCTGGAAACAAGACGGCGGTTACAGCAATAAATTTATCCGCTAACTGGTACTTGTCCTTCATAACGTCTTTTATACGCTCAAGAAATCGTTCCCTCAATGTTGGCTGGTCCGCATTTGTGAATGGAGAAAGAAAAGCCCGTTC
Source organism: uncultured Syntrophotalea sp. (assembly GCA_964555005.1). Lineage (GTDB taxonomy): Bacteria > Desulfobacterota > Desulfuromonadia > Desulfuromonadales > Syntrophotaleaceae > Syntrophotalea_A. The sequence continues at coordinate 20,799 of CAZKQY010000106.1, forward strand.
ATAGCTTTTGAAAGATTTTGCAATGAATATTTCCAACGCCGCCCAGCCAGATAAAAATGTCTTGAATCGGTCAGTTCCGTATTCCGCCATTTGTGCAATCAGTCGTTCTACAGAACTTATGTCATCGGCAGCCTTTAGTGCAGAGTAACGAGTGGATATCCGTTTGGCCACCTCGTCGGACAGAGATGTTGAAAAAGAGGCATCACCACCCACTGAGAAAGAGATGCTGTGAACAATTTTCCCTGCCTCGTTAAGCAGATACGTACCATCGGCGAGGCCAACAAACAACGAAGAAACATCTCTTTCAAAAGATACAGCTACTTTCATGGCTTCAATATCAGCTTGGTGGCGCTGTCTTACCCTGTGCTTGTCCACTGCATCAAAAGTTACGATGAACTCTTCATGTTCGCGAAACGGCTCGTTTAGTGTAGCGTCGATTTCGCCTTGCGCTTGAAAAACAAGAACCGCCTGTCCACCTATTATTTTCTTACGCCTGGCTCTGATTTCCTCGCTCTCGGCAGCCAGGGCAACCCGAAAATCGGCGTCCCCCCTTTGACCGGCAAGACCCTTCAGCATCAGCCGACCAATAGCTGAACCTTCGTCCACTCTACTAAGGAAAGCATCGGGGTCACTCGTAAGCAGGAACCGATAATCTTTCGAACTGGCCAACTCTATTGGAGAGCTGTCTTGTCTGAGAGATATTCCTCCGACCACCACCCAAGCCGCTGTATAAAAGTAACGCATCATTCAATATACGCTCGACAAACAGGCTCAGCCGTGCCGCTTTTCGGTGTGAGCCAAAGAACTTTAGAGGGCAGTGTCCGTTTACAATGCTTTCCATCGCGCCTGAATCGTGTCGGCAGAAAGGTTCACTCCGCACTGCCATTCAACAAAGTATCTGCCGTTCTGCAAATAGATTCCCCTGTAAAAGTCAAAAATTGGCTTGCATAATCTTTTATGCCGCGTTGAAACCAAATTTCTTCCCTAAGCAATGCTTTTTACGCTTATGTTAGTTGAAAAGTCAAACGATCATTAAAAAGACTTGCGTAAAATCAGTTTGTTATAGGAAAAGATATAGCGTGTATCATAGGAACCAGTCAGCGCCAATTGATCCACCTCAGAGACAGAACAATTGTCCTATACGCACCAAACTTGCCGAACAATACCAGCCTATAGCGTCTGTTTCTCGAGAATGGCCCGGTGGATGGAAAGGAGATAGTAAAAACCTTTTTCACCGGTTTTGGTCGCATCGGTAGAATAGCCCCATTTCACGAGCGTAAATCTGAGATGGCCGGCAAAAGACATGTGGCGGTTACCGAACGTCGCACCAGAAAGGATTGGGCGTTGCAGATCAAACAAATGCTTAATGAACGCTATGCGGATGCGATCAAGGTACGTCTGGTTATGGATAATCTGAACACCCACGGCATTGCCTCACTCTATGAAACATTTGAACCCAAGGAAGCCAGACGTTTGGCGGAACGACTGGATATCCATTATACGCCGAAACACGGCAGCTGGTTGAACATGGCGGAGATCGAGCTCAGTGTTCTGAAAGGACAGTGTCTTGATCGCCGGATTCCCGACATAACAACCATGCAGTCCCAAGTGGAGGCATGGGAAAGAAACCGAAACAACAGAACGAGAAAGATTGTCTGGCAATTTACAACTCCTGATGCTCGGATCAAGCTCAAACAGCTTTATCCGAATTTATAGGCGTTACATGGTACTAGTTGGAAGAGTGTCTGGTCGAAATGGGGGCTACGTCACGTATTGCAACAACATGACCCAAAAAATTCTTGACATCAGTTAAATTATATTCTAGAAACACGATATAAATCGTGTATGCTTAGCCAAACGATGGGAATTCATATAAGCTGATCGACCATATGTTAGGGGCGGCGTAGAAATGTATGAAAAACGCCGGATTAAAAATGCTGATTAAAAAAGGATTCACAGGATGTTTTTTCCGGTGAATCCCTTTCAGTTTATTCTTTTATTACATTCTTCATCCGGTAGCTTTTCCCTTCCACCACCACGGCTTCGGTGTGGTGTAGCAGCCTGTCCAGCAGGGCGGATGTGAGTGTGCTGTCATTGTTGAAGATTTGCGGCCAGTCTCTGAATACGCGATTGGTAGTTATGATAATCGCGCCTTGTTCATAGCGTTGACTTATGACCTGGAAGAGCAAGTCAGCGCCGGTCTTATCAATGGGCAGATACCCTAGCTCATCAATGATCAAAAGAGCTGGTTTCAGGTATTTTTTCAGTTCCTGTTTTAATCGGCCGGCATGTTGGGCGGCAGAGAGGTCGTTGATGGTCTCAATGGCGGAGGTAAAAAGCACGGCATGGCCTTTCAAACAGGCCTGATAGCCAAGAGCGGTCGCCAGATGGGTTTTTCCCAACCCCACGCCGCCGATGAACACAATGTTGCTTTTATCATCGACAAACGTCAGATGAAAAAGGTTCTGGACCTGGGCTCGGTTGATTTTTTCAGGCCATGACCAGTTAAATTGTTCCAGCGTTTTAATTACAGGGAACCGTGCAGTGCGAATACGGCGCTGGATGGCGCTGTCTCTTCGCATATTTGCTTCTCCTTGAATAAGCTCGCCTAAGTAATGCAGGTGCGTCCATTGTTTTTGCGCCGCTTTTTGCGCGCAGGATGCATGGTTTTCCCGGATATACGGCAATCTCAAATAAGAAAGCTGCTCGTTTAAGTCATTGCTTGTCATCTTCATCCTCCCTGATGGAATGGGCGTAAATGTCCAGATTAGGTTGGGCAATCGTCAAATCCAGAAGATCGCTGCGGCGCGTTACGTGAAGCGCCCCTGCTTCCTGAGAGGGACGGGAGCACGCCTCAAGCAGGTTGGCGATATACTCGCAGGAAAATGCCTTGAAAACGAAGGCGTCGTCCATTGCCCGCCGAACTTGCTCGATGGAATATATCTCGCTTAACGCCACGATCTGACGGATATGATGGAGCGGATTGAGCCTTCGTTCAGCCAGTTGCCGGTAATACTCCTCGGCCTTGTCGGAGATGGACAGAAATCGAATGAAGAGTTTCTGCTCCCGCGCTTTTCTTCGTTGCTCCAGAAGTTCTTTAGGGTGGTCGGGGTGTTCAAAGTCCTGAAGGCGATCATAGCTTCTGACATGACGGGCAACGAGATTGCCTTCATGGTAAACGCATATCCGGTCCGGATACTGCTTTACGGTGACCCCGGCGCCGGCCAGTTGTGCCGGTATGCTGTAACGATTGCCATCAATGGACACCCGGAATTGGCTTGAAGCCCGGAGCTGTTTTACAAGAGCAACATCGTAGGGTTCCACCGGCAGAAGCTGCAAACTGCCTTTTTCTTCGACTATCATATCAACCGGCTTTTTGCCTGTTTCGCGGTGAATCCGCACATTGGCCACGCTCTTGAGCCATTGTTCGGCAAGGGGCTTCATCACCTTAAAATCAGAAATGTCCAGACCTTCAAGGAGATTCTTTTTGACATATCCCACGCCGCTTTCCACCCGTCCTTTTTCATTGCCTTTGCGCACGGCGCAGGGAACGATGGCAAAACCGCAATGGCCGGCGAAATCCAGATACCGAGGATTAAATACCGGCGCTTGGCCCAGGGCGCGCTTTAATACCGCCGATTTCAGGTTATCCACCATGACTTTGGCGGGAACGCCGCCGAAGAATTGAAAGGCATGCTGATGGCAGTCTAAAAAATGCTCCATTGTTTGAGAAACGGTGAATTCCACATACATCATCCGGCTGTAGCACATCACCATCACAAAAAAGCTCAATCGGCGGGTGGTGGAACCTACATGAACCGAGCCATAAGAACCCCAGTCCACCTGCGCGCATTCACCGGGTGCAAAAGACAATTTCAGATAGGCTTTCGTCTTTGCGGGACGAACCCGGTGGACGTAATCCTTCACGATGGTGTAGCCGCCTCCGAAGCCCTCTTCCTTGATGCGTTGATAAATCTGGACGGCACTGTAGGAATGTCTCTCCAACAGGCGCACGATGTCATTTTTGAACGGATCCAGTTTGCTGCTTCGTTTTTTGCGCTTACCTGAGAGATAGTGTTTTTCGTTGACCCATTTAAGCACCGTCCGGATATCCAGCGACAGGGAATCAGCGATCTGGTTTGAGGTAAGACCCTCTTTTTCCTTGCAGTGTCTGATTCTCGCGTAAGTTTCATAATCAATCATGGGCCGCCTCCTGTAAATGCCTCAGGATGTCACCCAAACGCATGAGAGCCCCTGAAGAACGCCGTCCAACAGCTCTATCAAGAGAAAGCACCTGATATAACGGCCTACGCCAGGCCAGAAGGTCTCTATTGATAAGTTCCGAGCGGGCCTGTTCCAGAAGATGCGCATCCATGTTCAACCTTTCGGCAATGGAAGCGTCATTGTAATAACTGAGGCCCTGATAGTTGCCCACGCAGACCAGAAAAAGATACAAAGCCGAAGCTGCGTGGCTGCATCCGTCAAGATGCCGCTTTCGGCACAGTCGGTGATCTATCCAACTGAAGGCCGCGGGAACCCGCCGAACTCGTTGCGGTATAATTGGTGTCTTTTGAATCATGATCTCCTCCTTTGGTTTGGGGTGATTGATTTAAAATATCCATCCCCAATTTTTGCATGCCAAGGAGGGTGGCGGCTATGTCATCTTGTAACGCATTGCCGGTAATATTGGCAATTAACCCAAGCAAAACAGCCGGTTGCATGATTAAGGAATCTTGTAACGCAATCTTCGAGACTTGACGTTTATTGCTATTATTTTCAACGGCTTGCGCTGGCAAGGTCTCTTGTAACGCATCTTGCGTTCCGGGTCGTTTCCGCCTCCAGTATCCAGGATTTCTCTTTCTCCATTCCTGAACCCGGCGAACATTGTCCGGACCGCAAAAGTAATCCCGGTTCTCAGGCCTGCTTAACCATTGCTTCTGGCTTGCCGCTTTGCCGGCTTTCTTACATTCAGGCTTGGAACAGTACTTATGACGACTTCCGCTGCGGGCCTCGGGTATAAACAACGCGCCGCAGTGACAGCATTTAACTCTCTTCTTGCCTTGCATTCGCAAATGCCTCCTTATAGTGGCTATGCGAATGAAAGGTAATGTGTAAAGATAGAAAAAAGGAAGAAAATAGAAAAATAAAGAATACGTCAGAAAAAAATCAGATCGAAAAAATATACATTTTTAAACCGCCAGTTTTATGACATTTTTAGATCGCCACTGACA
>CAZKQY010000107.1:0-2398 GCA_964555005.1 uncultured Syntrophotalea sp.
TCGGCCCGGGCGGCGATCACTTCCACCTCACTGACTGCATTGTCTTTCAAAGCGTTTTCCTTACGCTTGAGGGTCGCCGCGGCAAGACGAATCTCCGCCCGACGCATAGCCAGTTGGGCGGTCGCCTCATCCAGCCTTGCCTGATAGGGCCGGGGATCGATAACGAACAGCAGGTCGCCCTTCTTGACCTGACCGCCGGAGTCGAAGTGAATGCTCTGAAGATAGCCTTCAACCCGGGCACGGAGTTCCACCGACTTTACTGCCGCGGTGGTGCCGCTGTATTGAGCATAACGGGTCACGCTCTGCACCTGGGGCACAGCAACGGTCACCGTCGGTGGCGGAGGGGGCACGAAGGTGTTTTTTTCTTTGCAACCGGCAACCGCCAGCACTCCCAGCAATAACACCGGACTCCAGGCACGCATCATCTGCTTGATCTTTGGCATCAGGACTTCTCCTTACTCAGGTCTTGCGGCGCCCTGGGGGCAACCGGTGCTGTTTCATTTTTTGGTGCGGCCGGATTCCAACCGCCACCGATAGCCTTGTAAAGCTGAACCAGATTAATGACCGTATCGCCCCGGGCGGCAGCCAGCAGATTTTCAATTTCGAACAGGGCGCGCTGAGAATCCAACACATTTTGAAAATCGGACAGGCCATCTTTGTAAAGGCCGGTGGACAGTTTCACCGAGCGGCGGCCCGCCTGCTGCGAGCGTTCCAGAGCCGCCAGAGTGTCCCGCTGCTGCAGATACTGGGTCATAGCGTTTTCCGCCTCATTCAGAGCATTGAGCATCGTCTGCTCATACTGATAGAGAGCCTGTTCAGCACGGGCATCCTCCACTTGAATCTGGCTGCGCACTCGTTTACCGTCAAACAGCAACCAGCGCACCGTCGGACCAAAACCGAAGGTGCGACTGCCCGACTTGAGCAGGTCGCCGCCCTCCAGAGCTTCGAAAGCGAAAGAACCGGAGAGGGACAAGCGGGGGTAGAGATCGGACGTGGCGATGCCGATACGGGCTGTCTGGGCTGCCAACAGCCGTTCGGCGCGGCGGATGTCCGGGCGCTGGCGTAGCAGATCAGCAGGCACCCCCACGGTAACCTGGGTCGGCGGCACGGGAATCGGTGCCGGTTCGCTCAGCTCGGCAAACAGGGCGCCAGGGGGTTGGCCGAGGAGCACGGCAATGGAGTTGATGGCCCGGGTCAGCTCGATGCGCAGAGGCGGCACCGCCGCCTCGGAAGCGGCCAGCACCCGCTCCGCCTGGGCGACATCGAGACCGGTGGCCAGGCCATTGCGAAACCGGGAACGAGTCAGATCCAGCACCTGTCGCTGCGAAGCCAGGTTGCCGAGCGCCGCAGCCAGACGCGCCTGGGAGGTGCGGACGGTAAAGTAAGTGCGAGCTATCTCAGCATAGAGGGAGATCAGCACATCGACCCGGTCTTCTTCGCTGGCCTGATAACCAGCCCGGGCTGCTTCTACCGAACGGCTGATGCGGCCAAACAAATCAATCTCCCAGCTGGCATCAAGACCAACATTATATATTGTGTGGGTCCCGGAACCTGCGGACAAACCATTTTCACTGCTGCGCTGGCGAGTGATGCCTCCTGCCCCATCGACACCCGGCCAGTGTTCGCCGGTGGCGACTCCGAGGCGGGCACGGGCCTCCCTGACCCGAGCCACGGCAATACGCAGATCAAGGTTACTTTGCGTTCCCATTTCGATAAGGTGCTCGAGCAACGGATCATTGAACAGGGTCCACCAGCGAACCACTATCGCCTCCCCAGGAACCAAGGCCGGATCCGCCCCTTCCTGCCAGGCAGCCGGGACCTTCATCTCGGGGGTTTCGTAGTCCGGCCCCACCGACATACAACCGGCGACCAGCAACAACAACAGCCCCGCCAGCAACGGCCGCAGCCTTCGACCAAACTTGCCGTGAATTCTTTGCCTTATCATTTTTTTGCCTCACTTGAGCAGAAAATATTAGACGCAAACATACATGAATGTTTGTAAGGTGCCAAGGATAAATTGACAATTGTTTTGATCGCAATCAGAGGCAATGGTAAGCATCGGCAGCTCTTCCCTTATTGGAACGGCTTACAAGTGGTAACAGCAGAAGGGACTCGCAGCAACGTTGCAGATGCGCTATTGGTTTTAAACCCAACAGCACCTTCGATCACTGTTGGCAAGAAAACCAGACCGCGAGTTTCAGCAACCACCTTTGAAAGAAGGGCCGCCGAAAGAAATTACTTTCGCTCTGGAATGGCACTTACTTTGTTAGCCTTCTCCGCACATCCGTGACAGCATGCCCCACGCAGTGGCAGCCATTTTTTGCCTACTTTTTGTTGATGGCATCGTAAAAACTCAGGCGGCCAATTTCAGGATCGATCGGTCGCAACACTGAAATTT
>CAZKQY010000108.1:0-5644 GCA_964555005.1 uncultured Syntrophotalea sp.
GGCGGTACCTCTGGTGTTTCAGCAGCATACCTGGGGGGTTTTCACTATCTTTGAACAGGTGGACGCCAGTCCTTTGGCGTTGGCTTCCGATCAGGCAGCCCAAGGCATTCTGGCGCTTATCGCAGAACAGATTGCTCAGGCCATGGAGCGACTGGCGGCGGTGGAGAAGTTAGCTGATCTATCACAAAAAAAAGCCAGCGAACTGCAGGATATATCCCTGTTGTACCGTATCTCCCGAGCCCTGCACAGTACTCTATGTCTTGACGAGTTAATGCATCTGGTGCTTTCAGCCGCCACGGTCGAAAATGGAGCCGGTTTTGAACGGGCCATGCTCTTTTTGGTTAATGAACGCAGTGGTTTTTTGCAGGGTATGTTGGGAGTTCGCCGCGCTGAAGCTGGCGCTGTGTTGCCGCCCTCTAAGGGCCTGTCGGCCTGGGAAAAGCCACGGGTTTCCAAGAAGGTGAGGTCGGCACAGCGACAGGATCCATTTTCTCGCCAGGTATGCAAGCAGCGTCTGTCTTTGGAACAGAGGGATCACCCGCTGGTGCAGGCCGTGCTGGAGGAACGGGTGATTTTGATTTCGGGGCATGGAAGAACGCCCCCTTCTTTTGGCGAGCTTAAAAAAACATTCAGTATCGACCATTGCGTCTGTGCGCCGTTGATCTGTCACGGCAGGGTGCTCGGTGTGTTGCTGGTCGATTCCCCGGACAGCCGGGTAGAGATCGATGCGGAGCGGCGGCGGTTTCTGGAATTGTTTGCAAGTCAGGCTGCCCAAGCCATGGAAAACAGTCTGCTAATGCAACGTCTGGAGGATTCGCACCGGAATCTGCGGGAGACCCAGGAGCAGATGATTCAGGGGGAAAAGATGGCGGCCCTTGGTGAAACAGCTGCTTCGGTGACCCATGAACTGCGCAATCCCCTGGTATCTGTTGGCGGTTATGCCAACCGTTTGGCCGGGTTGCTGCCAGCAGAGAGCCAGGCAGAAGAATACAGTCAGATCATTGTTCGGGAAGTGCATCGCATGGAAGAGATGCTCAGTAACATCCTCGATTTTTCAAAAAAACAGATGCTTTGTTTGGTCAATTGCCATTTGGAGGAGATTCTTGAAGAGGTTCTGACGCTGGAGTCAGAACCTCTTCAGCGGGCTTCCATTGTGTTACAGAAGGAGATAGACAAGGAACTACCGGCAATTCAAGGCGATGAGCAAAAATTGCGTCAGGTGATGCTGAATCTAATCGCTAATGCTCGGCAAACCATGGCTGCGGGTGGGGTGTTGACGATCAGGGCTTATACTACCCTGCTTCGAGGTGAAGCGGCGGTGGCTCTGGAGATGGAGGATACGGGCGGAGGAATTGAACTTTCAGTGATGAGAAATATTTTCAACCCCTTCTTTACCACCCGTCAGGACGGTACCGGTCTGGGGCTGTCCATTGTCCATCGCATCATCGAACACCATCACGGTGATATCGAGGTGCACAACGGTGAATTGGGCGCCTGCTTTATTATTCGCCTGGCCGTGGCTCAGACAAAGCGAAAAACTGGGGTGCCCGATTGGCCTGGGCGCCGCTGATGGCCCCTTGCAAAGGCTGCCGTCAGTGGTAGACTGAAACGGAAAAGAGGCTCTACAACTTTTAGATTTTTTTTGCGCGCCCGGTTTTTCCCTCCTGACCGGCGCGCTTTTTTTTGTTTGGGATGAAACAGACAAGAAAGTGGAATAGATTGAAAGCACCAAAAAGATCTTACGGAAACCCTGTTCTAAGGCCTAAATACTGGTCTGAGGGGATAGGTTTTGAGTCTGCAGGGTGTCTGGAAATAACAATTATTTTCTTGCATGGGCAGGGTCGGTTTGGTATAAGTGGGTCTGCTACATATTATGGAATATCGCCTATTGAGCATTGAGTGTAGTGGTAGTTATTGCGCATTTAAAGCAATTAGGAATTAGGCGGGATTCGACTCTGACCTGTCTTCTCTACGGCTTAAAGGCTATGGGGGGGCGGGCTGTGGGTCTCACTGGAAACGGTGGTGCCTCCCGTATTTGGAAAGGAGTCGGAGGGTATTGCATCTGCATCTGTAAGGATGTAAGACATGCAGTGCCCCTCTGTCTCTTTTTTTTTGAATGTTGCTCACTCAAGTAGGCACTTTCTGGCAATCGGGTTAAGCGAAAAGCTTCAACAACACAAGAACTAGGAGGAATTAGGTATGGCAAAGGCAATGATCGATCAGTTGGTGGCCAATGCTACAAAGGCTGCTGCCGAACTCAGAGAGTTTACTCAGGAGCAGGTTGACAAGATTTGTGAGGCAATGGATGTGGCCAGCGTTGCTAACGAAGTAAAGCTTGCCGAAATGGCTGTCGAAGAAACCGGCATCGGCCGGGCCGACCACAAAGCCATCAAAAACCACCTCGGCGCCCATGGTGTTCATGAGTGGCAGAAAGACAAGAAGTCCGTTGGCATAATCAAGGAAGAAGAAGGCATAAAGTATATCGCGGAACCCTTTGGCGTGCTGGCGGCTGCTACGCCGACCACCAATCCGACCTCGACCGTCATGTTCAAGTGTCTGATTGCTCTGAAGACCCGTAACGTTCTCATCTTCGCTTGCCATCCTCGTGCTCAGAAGTGCAGTGTCGAGGCGGCCAGGATCATGCGTGATGCGGCTGTTGCTGCCGGCGCTCCCAAGAATTGCATTCAGTGGATTGAAAAGCCTTCCATTGAAGGAACCACCCTGTTGATGAACCACCCGGGCGTCAACCTGATTCTCGCCACTGGTGGTGGTGCCATGGTTAAGTCTGCCTACAGCTCCGGTCATCCCGCTATCGGCGTCGGTCCCGGCAATACCCCTGTTTTCGTTTCGAAATCCGCCAACCTCAGCGTTGCGGTTAACAATGTCATCGCTTCCAAGACCTTTGACAACGGTACCATCTGCTCTTCCGACCAGTCGATGATCTTCGACGACCAGGCAACTTGCGACAAGGCCGTGAAACTCATGGTCGAGCGCGGCGCGTACCTGGTTAAGCCTGAGCAGAAGGCGAAGCTCGAAGCGGTCATGTTTGACAAGGAAAGAGGCGTTCCGGCCGTGGCTATTGTTGGTAAGTCTCCCCAGGCTATTGCCAAGATTGCCGGCATCGAGGTGCCCGATGATGCCAAGCTGCTCCTCGTGCCCTTGACCTGCATTGGTCCCGAGGACTGGTTCAGCCATGAGAAACTCTCTCCGGTCCTCGGCTACATTTCTTATAACAGCACCGACGAAGCGATTGCCGCAGCCAAAAACCAGCTTCGCTGGGGCGGCGCCGGTCACACCGCCGTTATTCATGCCCAGGACGAGAAAATTATCGAAAAGTTTTCTCTGGAAATTCCAGCCAACCGTCTGCTGCTCAACCAGCCCGCAGTACACGGCAGCATCGGTCTCATTTATAACAAGCTGCCGCCTTCACTGACCCTTGGTTGCGGTACCGACGGTGGTAACTACCTGGGCAACAACATCAATTACAAAGACCTGCTCAGCATCAAGACCGTTGCCGCACGTATTGTTGATTACGAGCGCGACGAGTAATATCGAAACCTTTTGATCGGCTAAATATCCCTGACGGGAATTTATGCTTCGACAATGAAGAATGGTTTAATAGTGGGACTTTTCTTTATGAAAAGTCCCACTTGTTTTTTATCAACTGGTACAACAAGTCCTTGCTTTGCATAAGACCGAAGCAGGGACTTGTTGTGCCAATTAAAAGTCAGACTGCAAGTTGCATAGCCGATGGGCTTTGAGGTGGGAAAAATGGAGAACATGGCTATCGAAAAGAAGACTGCTTCAGCTCAGGTACAACGCCCTGGCTGGTCGCGAGCGTTGGATATTCTGTTACGCACCGGTCATATCGGCGTGGTTGGGGTTCTTCTTGGCGGCGCTATCTTTCAGGCGCCTTTACCGGCGGTTCATCATTATGCCTGGTTTGTGATATTGACAGGACTGGGTCTTGTCGGTACTGAACTCCATCACAGCTTGCGTTGGCCTCATGAGGGACGGGGGTTGATGGCCTTAAGCCATATGTTGCCGGTTTCTTTGTTGCATTTATGGCCAAGCTTTTGCGTCGAGTTTTTGTGGGTAGCCCTGGTGGTCGGTGCCATTGGCAGCCATATGCCACGCTCTTGGCGGCACTGGTCTTTGGTGTACGGTAAAGTATCAAAAAAAGAATAAGCTGCGATAGATTATGGGTTACAGGACACTTGTTGATCAGATCAATCAGAAAGGCCCCCGAAATATCGGAGGCCTTTCTAGTTTTAAGACATAGGTTTAATGTTGGTCGTCGGCATAAAAAACCTTAAGCGTGGTCGAAGGTCATCAGTTTAACCTCCACGCCTTCAAGAGCATTGAGTTTGGCTGCCAGTTCATTCGCTGTTTTCTTCCCCCCTATCAACTCCAACAAAATTAATCCATAACCGGCGCAGAAACTACCAGTCACCTCATGCAAGCCGATACGGGTTTTAATATTGCAGCCGTAGGCGGTAAAATATTCCTGGATATCGGTCGCCTTTTTGATCCGGTCATCTACATGAATTCCCATGATGATGTGAGAATCTTGAGCCATGATATGCTCCTTTTGGCTGGTGGGTTATCAGATACGCTGGAATCAAACGTCCTAAAATAGACTGCCCACAAATAAAATTGTTTGGTCCCGTGGTCGGAAGAAAAACTGGATTATTAACCCTGCCAATTGTAGCAGCCCAAAGCTATTCGACAAGTGCCCTTTGCCGTAAACTATAGGAGTTTCTATAATGGATATACAGTTAGTTCCGATGTAACTGGAAAAACAGGAGGTAATTTTGGGAAAAAATAGTGGCCGTGACTTCATGGAAAAGACCAAGCACAAGAATATGGGCGTCAGTGATCAGCAGATGCATCTTCCCCAACCGCCACTCAGTTGGACTGCAGAGCCAGTAAACCCAAAGATTGAGTTGCCCCATCCAGGGAACCTGGTCATCGACCCTGTTGATCTTTGCATGCTGATCACCCAGCGCAGCAGTCTGCGGGAATATGCCGATAAGCCTATGTCACTGGCGGAGCTGTCGCATCTGCTGTGGTGTACTCAAGGGGTGAAAGTTACTTACGATCAGCAGATGACTTTACGTACGGTGCCTTCCGCTGGCGCCCGCCATGCCTTGGAAACGGTACTACTGATCAATTGGGTGGATGATTTAGAATCCGGTCTTTACCGATATATGGCTCTGGATCACCAGCTGGAACTGATCTCGACCCGGCGCGATATTGCCGCTCGTTTTTCCGCGGCCTGTTGCAACCAGCGGTTTATTATGCAAAGCGCGGTGACCTTTATCTGGGTCGCGGTGCCTTACCGTATGACTTGGCGCTATCAGGAACGAGGTTATCGTTATCTACATCTCGATGCCGGTCATGTCTGTCAGAATCTTTACCTGGCGGCTGAGGCTATCGGCGCCGGGGTTTGTGCGGTGGCAGCTTTCGATGATGATGAATTAAACAGCTTGTTGTGTCTTGATCCTGAAGAGGCGTTTGTCGTTTATCTTGCCGCAGTAGGGAAGAAGGCGGGGGCATAAAAATATTGTTAAAAATCTTAAAACTGGGGTGGGGGAGCGCTCAGTCTTCGTCACAGGGGAAAGGACTGTCACCGATCATTTAT
>CAZKQY010000109.1:0-2303 GCA_964555005.1 uncultured Syntrophotalea sp.
ACCACACTTATGTGCAGGAAAACATTGATCTGGGATAGAAAATGAAGGAGTATTCACAGATGAACTTCACATAAGTCTAAGCTTCACATAACATTATCACCTCATTATCGAAACACCGGAAGGGAACCTCGGTCGGGTCATGCATTACATCAACAGTTCGTATTCGACATACACCAATATTAAACGGAAACGGTCCGGCCACCTCTTTCAGGGCAGGTATAAAGCCATCTTGGTTGATAAGGACCGTTATCTTCTTGAATTGAGTCGGTACGTGCATCTTAATCCCGTCAGGGCAAAGATCGCCGATACCCCTCAAGCATATCGGTATACCAGTTACCATGCTTACATAAACGACAAAGGCGATGATCTCATTCATACCGGAACGGTTCTCGGAATGATATCCGAAAAGGGAAGGGAGGCAAAATATCTGTACCGTGATTTTGTTGAGTCTGCTATCGATAACGAACTCGAAAATCCGCTGGAAAAAGTTTATGGAGGGATGGTCCTCGGTAATGAAAATTTCATCCGGGACGTTTTGCAAAGGTTGCAAGATAAAGCGGTGCCGTGGGAAGAGGTGTCCAGCAGGAAAGACCTGCGCAGAGGCCTTGCGCCTCAGGAAGTTCTTGCGGCGGTATCTGCATGTTTCAGGGTCGACCGGGCTGATCTACTTTCTGATCGCCGCAGTCCAGCGCGCAAAGCATTCGTCTATCTTTTGAAAAATTATGCCATGATCGGGAATCGGGAGATAGGCGAAATACTAGGGTGTAAGAGCGCTTCGGCGGCAACGAAAATATGCCGGGTATTTGAAGGTGATTTGGAAGAGGATGCCGCTCTTCGCAAAGTTGTTAAGCCGTTGATGGCTAAATTTTCAATATTCAAGGGCCGACTCCTGTGATGCCTTTGCTCTTTTGAGGCGCTTGGATTTTTCCATCTTTCCCATCTGAAAATCTCTTGACATGCCACCTTCTTTGGGATAGATTGCGGGCTTCTGTGAGCCCCGTTAGGCCAATCACAGTTTACGACATATGGAGAGAGATCAAATGAGTACCCAAGTAGCTAAAAAATCTGACGTGACCAGAAAATGGTTTGTTGTTGACCTCGATGGTAAAGTTTTGGGTCGCACTGCAACCGAGATCGCCCGCGTATTGCGCGGCAAGCACAAAGCTATCTATACGCCGAGTGTCGATACCGGTGATTTTGTCATTGTGCTGAATGCAGAGAAACTCAAGCTGACCGGTAACAAAATGGCCGATAAGCAGTACTATCACCACACCGGGTATCCCGGCGGAATTCGTTCCATCACTGCCGCCAAGTTGATGGATAAGAAGCCCGAAGAACTGGTCAAAAAGGCTGTTCGGGGCATGCTGCCCAAAAATGCACTGGGCCGTGAGATGCTGAAAAAACTCAAGGTCTATGCCGGCACGGATCATCCCCATGCCGCTCAGCAGCCCAAAGAACTGGTCATTTAAAAGTTAAGATTCGCATCAGGAGATAAAGATGGCAGAACAGAGGTTCTACGCGACCGGCAAAAAGAAGACTTCCGTGGCCCGAGTTTATGTTAAGCCCGGTAACGGCACAATCGTCATCAATCGCCGGCCCCTCGATGAATATTTCGGGCGTGCCACGTCGAAGATGATTGTGAGCCAGCCCCTTGAGCTTACCGAAAATACCGGCAAGTTCGACATTAACGTTAATGTCAGCGGTGGTGGCCCTTCCGGGCAGGCCGGTGCTATTAAGCACGGTATCACCAAGGCCCTGCTGGCTATTGATCCCGAGTTACGGGCCGTGCTCAAAAAGGCCGGCTTCATTACTCGCGACAGCCGCATTAAAGAACGTAAGAAATACGGTAAAAAAGCAGCCCGCGCCAGTTTCCAGTTCTCCAAGCGTTAAGCAGCTTTTGGTCGCTGCGCGACCTGTTTACCAAAGATCGCACAAGGGGAACCCACGGGTTCCCTTTTTGCTTTGCAGGTCGATGCTTTGTTGGTTAAGACTTTCACCTCACATCAGTCATATCGGAGGCCATCATGATCAAGGTTGCCATCGTTGGAGCAAGCGGCTACACCGGTGTCGAGCTGCTGCGGCTGCTCTTCAACCATCCTCGGGTGGAAATCACCTGCGTCACCTCGCGGCAGAACGCCGGTTCGCCCATCAGCAGCGTCTTCCCCTCGCTCCTTGGTCGTAGCGAACTGGTTTTCGATCCTGTGGATGTCGAGCTTATCGCTTCCAGAGCCGAGGTGGTTTTTACCGCCCTGCCGCACAAGGCGGCTATGGCGGTGGTTCCCGATCTGCTTCGGGCAGGCTGC
>CAZKQY010000110.1:0-2339 GCA_964555005.1 uncultured Syntrophotalea sp.
ACACGCTTTGAAACCAGTGTTGTCGCTATTATGGCCAAAAAACTGCGGTCATATCCGTTGTGCCGCTTGAGCAGCACGCGACTTTTTGCGACGCCATCATGTATCACTTAACAAATTAAAGTCACCCGCACCTTGCGGTCTTCTCACACCAATTATGTATGCGTCAAGCTCAAAGTCCGGCAAAAGAATACCGGGAATAGCGCCAGGATGATCTTTAAAATAACCAGCAGACGACGCAACATCAGTTCGGCACAGGGAAAAGCGTAGAAACCGAAAACAAAATGGGCCAGGAGATCCTAGTGGTTATGCTCACGGGCGGGACCTTGATGGGCGGGGAGCCAATCTACTATCAAGTTCAAAGCTTCAGGAAGGACCGGCTTCCCCGTTAACTTTTTGTCGACATCCTACACCGATATAAATAAATAATCCTAACTCTGATTTGCTTTGGAACTAACCCACAAGGTCGGACTTTTTGCGGCGTCATCAAGATTTATTCAACTGACTCTGCAGACGTTCACAGCGATGCAGCTCGTATTTCAGCGTTTCACCGGAAAGCAGGGTTTTCCAAAAGGATAGACACAAAGAAAAGATCATCAGTGCCAGACTGACCACAAAAGCGAAATGCGCACCGTATTCCTGATCGACAAACAAGCAAACCATTGACACCATACAAAGTAGAATGCCGACAATTCCAGCACCCTGCATCCATTTGATAAGCCGAATGCGCAGCCGCAGGTTATTAACCTGCCGGCGTACATCAAGATCTTCACTCTCAGCCAGTCTTCCGGCCAGGGCACGAATGACCTGTGCAACCGCTAAAAAACGATTTATATAGGCAAGCAACAGCAGCGAAATAGCCGGGAACAACAGGGCCGGGGTGGTGATATCAATAGTCATGAAGATTCATCCTAAACACGGTGTAAAATAAATAAACAGGCCCTTCAAATAACACAAAATCCCCGCCGAAAGGCGAGGATTTTGTCCAAAGTCTGAAACAATTCTTGCGGAACTGCTTTTTTTATAAACTTTCAATGTGTTGGTCTGGCGTCACGGCCTAATTATTTGATGATTTTTAAATGACTACCCTTCTCAGGCAGTTGCGGAGCTGCGGCCAATTCGTGAACCATTTCCAAGGGAACCTCTTCAGAAAGGAGATCTTCTTCCAGAGAAGGCAGGGCACCTCCGTCAATCATCTGCTGCAAAGAATTTGCGATGGTCAGGCACTGCTTCATACAGACTCGCCGCACCGGGCAAGTAGAACAATCGGCTTCGCCGCCGGCAACCCGCAAAGAATGAATAACCAGGGCAACGCTTTCCGGTTGATTAAGGGGAAGAAAAAACATCTGCTGACTCCTATGGCAATATGGTTCTGAATTAAACAACTGTTAATATCTTACAGGAAACAGCCGACAAAAGGTAAGCACCCTTTTGTTGCCCTTAAAAAACATTATCCTTATTTTTATGACCAGACTCGACTTGCGACCACTTAGATTTTGCGATCAGCAGCCGCGGCGAATTTGCGCAGTTTGTCCATGGTAGCGGCAAATTCCGACGGACGCAGGGACTGGGGTCCATCGCAGGAGGCGGTTTCGGGGCTATTGTGGACTTCAACCAGCAAACCGTCGCAACCGGCCGCCACCGCCGCATAACACATGGAAGGCACCAGGCTGGCGTGGCCTGTAGAATGGGACGGATCGATCACCACCGGCAGATGGGTCTGCTCTTTAAGCACCGGCACGGCGGAGATGTCGAGGGTGTTGCGAGTGGCCGTCTCAAAGGTACGAATACCTCGCTCACAGAGAATGACCCGCCGATTGCCTTCGGACAGAATATACTCGGCGCTCATCAGAAATTCCTTGATGGTGGTCGCCATGCCGCGCTTGAGAAGTACCGGTTTGTCCTGCTGCCCAAGCAACTTGAGCAGCGGAAAGTTCTGCACGTTACGGGCTCCGACCTGCAAAATATCAGCATAACGGGCCACCAGCTCCACATCCCGCGGATTAACAACTTCGGTAATAATGGGCAAGCCGGTTTCCTGGCGAGCCAGATCAAGCAGGCGAAGTCCCTCTTCTTCCAGTCCCTGAAAAGCATAGGGGCTGGTACGGGGTTTGAACGCGCCCCCTCGCAGTACCGTAGCACCGGCGGCCTTAACTGCGCGAGCGGTCTCGATCAACTGCTCTTCCCCTTCGACGGAACAGGGGCCCGCCATCACTATCAGCTGTTCACCGCCGATGGTCAACCCGGGCGCCAGCTCGATGATGCTCGATTCGGGACAGATTTGGCGGCTGGCCAATTTGTAGGGCTGCAGAATCGGCATCACACTTTCAACTCCGTCCATC
>CAZKQY010000111.1:0-6101 GCA_964555005.1 uncultured Syntrophotalea sp.
ACGCACGGTTCTGTGAGAGGGATGAGGTGAGCTTGCTTCATTGCTCACCTCACCCTACTCGATTTGGTGATGTTTTCAGAAGAGAGACAGGCGAATTCCGTTCGCGGTTGTTTGCGTCCAAGCTTTTTGGTGTGCCCGCCAGGAGACTATCGGACTTACCATAAGCCGACAGAAAAGTTGTATGATTGGCCTATATTTACGATAATTTTTGCCAAATAGCCCTGCTATTTGCTCTCAAATTCTCGAAATTCTGGCGTCGAACAGTCGATTTTTCGTTTCGGCCTGTTAGGTCCGATAGCCACCTATAGTATGTTTTTTAATGGCGCATATCTTTTGGACAGGAAGATTGTCCGTCGCATTCAGGACGAGTGCAAGGCTCGATATGAATTGTTACATCGCTGCCGCCGATCCTGTTATGTATTTGCTTCTCAAGATGATCCGCAATCTCGTGTGCTTCCTTTACGGACAGGTACTTGCAGACGGTCAGATGAAAGTCGATGATTTTTTGCGAACCGGCCCGTCTGGTGCGCAGGCGATGGTAGCCAATCAGTTGTGCATGATGAAGGGCGATAATTTCGGCGATCTCTTCACGGATGGCAGTGGGTAATTGTTCGTCAAGGATATCTCTCATGCTGTGTCGTACCAGGCGAAAAGCTTCGAAGAGGATGTAACAGCCGACAAACAGTGACAGCATTGGGTCGAGCCAGGGTGTTTTAAACCACATGACCAGGGCCAGTCCTGCCACCAAAGCGATGTTGGTATAGATATCCATGGAAAAATGCAGGGCATCTGCCTGTAGAGCGGTGGATTCGGTTTCTTTGGCGGTGGCTTTGAGATAACGGGAGATTTTCCAGGAAACCACCGAACTGATGAGTAAAACGGCCATACCTTCTTCGATCCGTGCCAGCCCCCTAGGGTGAATCAGGCGCTGACTCGATTCGTAGATAACCCATAGGCCCGACAGGGAAATTACCAGCGCCTGGAATATGGTGGCTACGGTCTCGAATTTGCCATGGCCGAAGGGGTGCTTTGAGTCGGGTGGCAATTCCGCCTGTCGGATGGCAAAGTAATTGGCGCTCGACATGAGAATGTCGAGCAGTGAATCGATGGCTGAGGAGAGTACCGCCAGAGAGCCAGTGGCCAGAGCCGCCAAAGCCTTGAGGGTAGTAAGGCCGAGGGCCGTCGCCAGGGAGATTCTCGCTGCACGAATTTTGCGGTTGCCGTTCGTCATGGGGTCCGTTTGTAAAGGCGGAGGCCGGGGCGGTAGTCTGGCCGCTGATCCGATATGGATGTTGGTTACTATAACAGATTCACCCGGATTATTTCCATGACAGCCAGTCTAAAATCATGAGAATTGTTTGAAAAAGTAATGGTTGATTCTATTTACATCATCGGTACCCTTTGTTAACATAACACGCTATAAATGATGGCGTCGCAAAAAGTCCACCCTACGGCGTTAGGTTGTTTTTTCAGGATCTCGACACGCTAAATGTATGCCTTCACCTTTGAAAAAACACCAGACCTTGTAGAATGAAATTTTTACTTAGCCATTCTATAAGTTTTTGCGAATGCATCATAAATGATTTGCTTTATAGTACATTCTCTGGCGTTTTTAAATAGCCTGTTTTTATCTGATTCTTAGTTTTCGATATAGTGATATGAGCAAAATGACCCCTATGATGCGGCAATATCTGGAGATTAAATCCCAGCATGCCGATGCCATTCTTTTTTTTCGTCTCGGTGACTTCTATGAAATGTTTCTGGAAGATGCCGTTACTGCCTCCCGGGTACTCGGTATTACCCTGACCTCTCGCAATAAGAGCTCTGGGGATGAAATTCCTCTTTGCGGTATTCCCTTTCATAGCAGTCAGCCCTACATCGCCAAACTGGTGGCGGCCGGATTTAAGGTCGCTATTTGCGAACAGGTAGAAGATCCCAAGACGGTCAAAGGGATTGTCAAGCGAGAGGTGGTGCGGGTTGTCACCCCTGGCCTGGTCATCGACAGCGATACCCTGCAACCTAAACAAAACAACTATCTGCTGGCTGTTTGCGGAGATGGCGGGCAGAACTGGGGGATCGCTCTGCTGGATATTACCACCGGCGAATTTCGTGTCACCGAGGTGACTGACCTGGAGACGGTGCGTAGCGAAATCGCTTCCGTCGATGCGCGGGAAGTGCTCTGTGCCGACGAGTCTGGGCAGCTTCTGGCCGATCTCGATTCGGTGTTGCAGGAGCGCTCGCTCAATCGCCTGCCGGACTGGGCTTTTGAGGCTGATTACGGCCGGGAGCGCATTCAGCAGTTTTTTTCCTGTGATTCTTTGACCGCTTTTGGCTGCGAGGGTCTGCCTTTGGCTCAAGGGGCGGCTGGCGCCATTTTGCATTATCTGTTGGAAACGCAAAAGGGTGTCGTCGAGCATATTCGTTCTTTGGTCACCTATCATTGCCAGGATTTTATGGCGCTGGACAATAATACCCGGCGCAACCTTGAATTGACCGCCACCCTCAACGATCAACGTAAAAAGGGTTCTCTGCTCGGGGTGCTCGATGGCACCGTTACTGCCATGGGCGGGCGCAAACTGCGTCATTGGATCAATCGTCCTCTCATCGACCTGCCGCGCATTCGTCGCCGTCACGAGGCGGTCGCCGAACTGGTAGGGGAAAGCCTGGTGCGAGACGAACTGCGGGAGGCCCTCGATGGTGTTTATGACCTGGAACGGCTTAACGCTAAAATCTCTATGGGTAACGCCAACGGCAAGGATCTGGTCGCTCTGAAAAAAACTTTGCAGCAGCTGCCTGCTATCGCCAGGCAGCTGGAGAAACTTTCCAGCGAACTGAGTGCCAATCTTGCCGGGGATCTCGACCCGATGCCGGATGTGCTGCAGCTCATCGAAAAGGCCATTGTCGATGATCCGCCTTTTGTGCTGCGCGAAGGGGGCTTGATCCGGGATGGTTTTGATGCCGAACTCGATGAGCTGCGCCATATTTGCCGAACCGGTAAGGGCTGGATCGCCCAATTAGAGCGGGAAGAGCGCGAGCGCACCGGTATTTCATCTTTAAAAGTACGGTTCAATAAGGTGTTTGGTTATTACATCGAGGTGACCCGCACCCATATCACCAAGGTGCCCGAAGATTACCAGCGTAAACAGACGTTGGCCAATGCCGAGCGCTACATTACCCCCCGATTAAAAGAATATGAAGAAAAGGTGCTGGGCGCTGAAGAGAAAATGGTCGTTATTGAATTTGATCTTTTTCATCAGGTGCGTTGCCAGGTGGCCAAAGAAGGCAAGCGCATTCAACAGACTGCCGAGGTGGTCGCCAATCTCGACGTGTTGCAGTCCCTGGCCGAGGTGGCTCACCGCCGTAACTATGTGCGGCCCGAAATGGATGACAGTAGCCAGTTGATTATCGAAGAAGGCCGCCATCCGGTTATCGAGGCGATGCATCTCGGCGAGAATTTTGTGCCCAATGATGTTTGCCTCGATTGTGAGGAGAATCAGATTTTGATCATTACCGGTCCGAATATGGCCGGCAAGTCGACTTTTATGCGTCAGGTGGCACTGATCACTTTGATGGCTCATATGGGTAGTCTGGTTCCGGCCAAGGCGGCTCGTATCGGTATGGTCGACCGCATCTTTACCCGGGTTGGAGCCAGCGACAACCTGGCTCAGGGCCAGTCGACCTTTATGGTAGAAATGACCGAAACGGCCAATATTTTACGCCACGCCAGCCCTCGCAGCCTGCTGGTGCTTGATGAAATCGGACGCGGTACCTCCACTTTTGATGGCATCAGTATCGCCTGGGCCGTTGCCGAATTTCTTCACGACAATCCGCAGGTTGCAGCCAAAACCCTTTTTGCCACCCATTATCACGAACTGACCGATCTGGCCGTGACCTGTTCAAGGGTCAAAAATTTCAATATTGCGGTTAAAGAATGGAACGAGCAGATTATCTTTCTGCGCCGAATTGTACCGGGCTGGGCCAGCCATTCTTACGGTATTCAGGTTGCCCGTTTGGCCGGACTGCCGGAAGAAGTGTTGGGCCGGGCACGGGAGATTCTCAATAATCTTGAACGGGGCGAGTTTGAAGCGCAGGGTCAGCCGAGACTGGCTCGCAGCCAACAGCCACGGGAATGTCCCGTTGATCCGCAACTTTCTTTGTTCGGCGGCGTTGATGACCCACTACGCAAGAAATTGCAGGATCTCGATATTGCTTATCTGACTCCTCTGGAAGGGCTTAATCTGCTTCATGAATTACAAAAAATGGTATAACGCTATGCAATTTTACCGAACTTTCGTTATTGGGCTTTTGTTATTGACCTTTCTGTTGCCGGCCGGTCTTTGTCATGCCGGTCCTATGGAGACCTATCAACAGGCGCGTCAGCAGTACAATCTATTGTTAGCCTCGCAAAAGAAACAACTCTATCGGGATAACTGGGAACGTGTTATTGACCGTTTTGCCGATTTTTCCAAACGCTATCCCACTCATGAGAAGGCGCCTGCCACCCTCTATCTGGCGGGCAAAGCCAGTCAAAGGCTTTACGGCATCTCTCGCAAAAAGTCCGATATTGTTTTGGCGATTTCTTTTTATAAGCGTCTGGCTGTCAGCTATCCGGCCAGCAATCTGGCAGACGACGGTCTGGTTCTGGCTGCCGGCGCCGTCGAAAAGCAGCAGAAACAGTTGGCACAGGCCTATCTGCTCTACCGGCAGGTGGTCGATCGTTATCCTACGGGGGATATGGTTCATCTGGCGCAAGAGGGTACCTGGCGCCTGGCTGCTTATGCTCCTGCTGCGAAGGCTAGCGCGATTTCATCTTCCTCTCAGGCCTCTGCTCTCGCACAAGGTAAGGCGCAATTGCAAGCTATTCGTCACTGGGCCAGTCCCGAATATACGCGCATCGTACTGGAGTTAAACGGTCCGGTGCGGTTTAGTACGGGTTCTCTCCCTGGAAATCTTGCCAAAGGGGTTGATCCGAGAATCTACCTCGATTTGCAGGAAACCGTGTTTGCTCCCGATATTGAACGTCGTATGGTATTCAGTGAGGGTTTGCTGCATCAGGTTCGCATTGCATCTCAACCGAATAACAGCGCGCGGGTGGTGTTTGATCTGGCCGCAGAGGGCCAGTTCAAGGCTTTTGCCCTGCAGGATCCCGATCGCATCGTGATTGATCTTGGCACCACAGAACAAGCTGTGTTGGCGGCTAATCCAACAGAGCTACGATCATTGCCTACGGCCAAGGGGGATCCTATCGCCAAGGTTCTCGAGCAGACACCGGAGGAGCGCCCGCCGCAGGTGCGTATGCCGGAAGGTGGCAGGAATCGATTGCGGCGGATTGTGGTTGATGCCGGTCATGGCGGCAAGGATCCTGGAGCTATCGGTCCTCACGGAACCCAGGAGAAGGATGTCACTCTGGCCTTGGCCCGCGTTCTGGCAGCGCGTTTAAAAAAGGAATTCGGCTGTCAGGTGATTCTGACCCGGGATAAGGATGTGTATTTGGCGTTAGAAGAGCGAACGGCTCTGGCCAACCGGATTGGCGCCGACCTGTTTATATCCATCCATGCCAATGCTAGCACGAACCGTTCGGTGCGCGGTGTGGAAATCTACTATTTGAACTTTTCTAAAAACGACAAGGCAGCCGCGGTTGCAGCTCGGGAAAACGGCACATCGTTGAAGCAGGTCGGGGACCTGGAGATGATTCTTTTCGATCTGATGGCTAACTCTAAAATCAACGAATCGAGTCGCCTGGCCGCAGAAATCCAGAGTAGCATGGTCGTTTCCCTTGGTCGCCATTATTCCGGAATCATAGACCATGGGGTTCGTCAGGGTCCTTTCTATGTGTTATTGGGCGCCACCATGCCTTCGGTTTTGGTGGAAACGGCCTTTATCAGCAACAAAACTGAAGAAAGTCGACTAAAAAGCAGCAAGTTTCAGGGGCGGGCCGCTGATGCTATTGTCGCCGGGGTTAAAGAATTCGCCAAAGCTAGTCGCATGATTGCCACTAAATAAGGACCTGTAATGCTATTTGATATTGATGCCTTTTTTAGTGCTGAACTGATCGCTGCCGCAGGGCAGGATTATCAAGGGAATCGTTCGCTGTTGGTTGA
>CAZKQY010000112.1:0-2229 GCA_964555005.1 uncultured Syntrophotalea sp.
CCGTGACAATGCCCATTTGGAAAACCATCGGAGGCATTGCTGTTTTACTTATTTTTCAGAAAAAGGCTGTCAAGAACTTTTTTGCTGAATAGTTACAACAGAATAAGCCATGCCTCGTTCTTCGCGAAGCTTTTGAAAGAGTCGCGAACTGATGCTGCCGCCAAGAATCGCATTGAGAATTTGACCGACATAGCGTTTCGCATGACCCTGTGATAAACCTGCAGTGCCAAGGCAAACATGTACCTGTTCCAGCTTTTTGTTCAGAATATTTACCTGCCGTAAAGGCTTGTGGGTTGGCGCCACAGTTTCCGCTCTACATCCGGTGGGTAAGGCACCGAGGGCAGAGCCAACACAATCGACTACTTGCTGATGATTTAGATCGCCAGCGGCAGCAACTATGAGGTTGCTGCCTGTATACCGGTTGGTAAAAAAATCCAGTAATACAGAACGATCAAGGGAGGATACGCTTTTATGAGTGCCAAGGATGGGACGGCCAAGGGGATGATCGAACCAGAATTTTTGGGCAAAAAGTTCGTGAATGCTTTCGTCGGGACTATCCTCCACCATGTGGATTTCCTGCAGGATAACCCGGCGTTCTTTTTCAATTTCATCGAGATCAAACGGAGAGTGGCAGAAGATATCGGAGAGCAGATCGATAACCAGAGGCAGTTTGTTGCCGGCGACTTTGGCGTAATAACAGCTAAATTCATAACTGGTAAAAGCGTTCAGTGCACCACCAACAGAATCGATTTCTTTGGCAATATCGAGGGCGCTGCGGCGCCGAGTTCCCTTGAACAACATGTGTTCAATGAAATGTGACGCGCCATTCAGCGCCCTCGATTCATGTCGTGCCCCGTTCTCGACCCAAAAACCCAAAGCAACTGAATAAGTTGCTGGGACCTTTTCGGTCAATATTCGAATACCATTATCGAGAACAGTTTTTTGATACATTCCCTAGTATCCTGTATCCCATAGAATGACGCAAGATTGCGCCGGGATTTGGTGGATCAACAAGTCATGTCGAAGATTGCATAGCTGTAGCTATTCAGCCTTAGACACAACGCGGTTGACGCGCCAAAAAACAAGCAAGATGCGATAGTTTATGGGTTACTGGGTACTAGGCCGTTATCAGCCTTCTTCAGGCAAGGTCTGTCCCAAAGCTTCTTTGCGAGACAGTTTGATTTTGCCTTGACGGTCGATGTCGAGGCACTTGACCAAGACCTGATCACCTTCCTTGAGAATATCGGTAACGTTACGTACCCGCTCTTTATCCAGCTCAGAAATATGAACCAGACCATCGGTTCCCGGGAAGATCTCCACAAAAGCGCCGAATTCCATAATCTTGCGGACCGTACCCATGTAAAGCTTACCCTTTTCAGCTTCCTGAGTCAGGTCGCGGATCATCTTAATGGCCATTTTGCATGCATCGCCATCGGCTGAGGCAATATTAATGCGACCGTCATCCTCGATATCGATGGAACAGCCCGTAGCTTCGATAATGCCACGAACATTCTTGCCACCCGAACCAATAACGGTGCGAACCTGGTCCTGCTTAACATGAATAGTCGTAATGCGAGGAGCATAAGCAGACAGTTCTTCTCGGGGAGCACTGATGGCTTCAGCCATCTTACCGAGGATGTGAATGCGTCCTTCACGAGCCTGCTCCAGAGCCTGCTTCATGATCGCTTTATCAACACCGCCGATTTTGATATCCATCTGCAGTGCAGTAATCCCTTCAGCAGCACCTGTGACCTTAAAGTCCATATCGCCAAGATGGTCTTCGTCACCTAGAATATCGCTCAGGACGGCAACGTCATCACCTTCTTTGATCAAGCCCATGGCGATACCGGCAACTGCGTTAGTAACAGGTACGCCGGCATCCATCAAGGCCATAGTAGAGCCGCAGACAGCGGCCATAGAAGAAGAACCATTGGATTCGAGGGTTTCGGAAACAATCCGAATGGTATAAGGAAAGTCATCGTGAACCGGTAAAATTTTGGCAATAGAACGTTCAGCCAGCATGCCATGGCCGATTTCACGGCGACCAGGGAAAAGACGCATGCTGGTTTCGCCAACAGAGAAAGGAGGAAAATTATAGTGCAGCATGAATTTCTTGAAATCCATGGACTGAACGTTATCCATGCGCTGCTCATCTTTGCTGGTGCCGAGGGTCGCTGCCACAAGGGCTTGGGTTTCACCTCGGGTAAACAATGCGCTGCCGTGAGCACG
>CAZKQY010000113.1:0-5173 GCA_964555005.1 uncultured Syntrophotalea sp.
AGGGAAAGCCGGTGCGGGGAAACCCCCTGCTCCCGCCCAAAGACAGCAAAAATGGGCAAGCCCAGCCCTTGTTCATTTGGTGGCGGTGGATCTGGGTGACGGTCCACCGATTGACAGTTGAGAAATATTTTTCTATACTCAAAAGCTGATTTAATGAGTCTATCGCTGGTTGCGATTCGCTTTTCCAGCCCTGCAGTCAAGGATGATATTATATGGAACGTGCTATCTTGTCAGGCAATGAAGCAATCGCTCGTGGCGCTTACGAAGCCGGGGTGAAGGTCGCCTCTGCGTATCCCGGTACGCCGAGTACTGAAATTCTTGAAAACATGGTTCAATATTCGAGCATCAATGCCTCCTGGTCTCCCAACGAAAAGGTGGCCTTGGAGGTTGGCATCGGCGCTTCCTTTGGCGGGGGAAGAGCCTTGGTGGCGATGAAGCACGTCGGCGTCAATGTCGCAGCCGATCCGCTGTTCACTCTTTCCTATACCGGTGTTAAAGGCGGTCTGGTGCTGGTGACAGCCGACGATCCCGAACTCCACTCTTCTCAGAACGAACAAGACAATCGAAACTACGCCAAGTTCGCCAAGATTCCCATGTTCGAGCCGGCGGATAGTCAGGAAGCGCTGACTTTTACCCGCATAGCTCTGGAAACCAGCGAACAGTTCGATACCCCGGTGTTTTTACGTACAACAACTCGCATCTCCCATTCCAAGTCCGTGGTCACTCTGCAGGATCCCGTAGCCGCTCTGCCGGA
Source organism: uncultured Syntrophotalea sp. (assembly GCA_964555005.1). Taxonomy (GTDB): domain Bacteria; phylum Desulfobacterota; class Desulfuromonadia; order Desulfuromonadales; family Syntrophotaleaceae; genus Syntrophotalea_A. Next base: position 755 of record CAZKQY010000113.1, read on the forward strand.
ACCGGTGTTGGAAAAAAATCCCGCCAAGTTTGTTATGTTGCCCAGCAACGCCCGTAAACGTCACTCTCTGGTTGAAGAACGCCTGGTCCAGTTAGAAGAGTGGGCATGCCGGCAATCATTCAATCGTGTGGAGAAGGTGGGCGGTGCCATCGGGGTCATCACCTCGGGGGTGAGCTATCAGTATGCCCGAGAGGTTCTGCCTGACGCTGACATCCTTAAACTGGGAATGGTTTATCCTCTTCCCAAGCAGCTGATTCGCGATTTTTCCGCTAATTACGATTTCCTGTATGTCATCGAAGAACTCGATCCTTTCATCGAAGAACAGGTACGTGCCATGGGCATCGAGGTCAAAGGCAAGGAGCTGTTCTCCATTTGTGGTGAATTGACTCCCGGCAGGGTAGCTCACGGTTTCTTCGGTCAAGCTGAACCAGTTTATTTTAGCCACAGTGAAACCTTGCCCGGTCGGCCGCCGAGCATGTGCCCCGGGTGTCCTCACCGCAGTGTTTTTCATGCCCTCAATGGTTTGAAGGCCTTTGTTGTTGGCGATATCGGATGCTACACCCTTGGTTTTATGGAACCTCTGTCAGCGATGGATACCTGTATTTGTATGGGGGCCAGTATCGGTAATGCCACGGGCTTAAGCAAGCTGCTTTCCAGGGAGAAACAACGACAGGTGGTGGCCGTGATCGGTGATTCGACCTTTCTGCATACCGGCATTAACGGTTTGATGGATATGGTTTATAATAGTTCTGCCTCTACTGTGGTCATTCTCGACAATCGGATTACCGCCATGACCGGTCGACAAGAAAACCCATCCTCCGGTTACACCCTGATGGGAGCCGATAGTTACCGAGTCGATCTGGAACAGCTCTGCCGGGCAGTGGGCGTAAAGAACGTGCAGGTTGTTGATCCCTATCAACTGCAGGCCACCCGCCAGATTCTCAAGGAAGAAATGGAACGTCCCGAGGTCTCGGTCATCATTGCCCGCCGGCCTTGCATGTTGATCAAGCGTGATCCGGTCGCGCGCAAACCGGCCGTCACCGTCGATAGCGAACGTTGTACCGGGTGTCGGGCTTGTCTCAAGCTTGGTTGTCCGGCCATCGAGTGGCGCATTACCGCTGAGGGCAAGGGCATTGCCCATATCAATCGTTTATTCTGTGTCGGCTGCGGTCTTTGTAATCAGGTTTGCAACTTTGACGCCATTGGAGATATTCATGAGTAATGCAGTGGCCAATATTCTCATTTCCGGTGTGGGTGGTCAGGGTATTTTGCTGGCTAGTGAGATTCTTGCTGAAGTCTTAATGCTGGCCGGGTTCGATGTCAAAAAGAACGAAATCCACGGCATGTCTCAACGCGGCGGCAGTGTTGTTTCTCATATTCGCTACGGGAAGAAGGTATATTCATCTATTATTCCCGAAGGACAGGCCGATATACTACTCGGTTTCGAACTGCTAGAGACCTATCGTTGTCTGCCCCTGGTCCGTCAGGGTGGCAGTATTCTGGCCAATAATTTGCAGATTTTTCCGCCACCGGTAACCCTTGGTAAAGAGAGTTACCCCGCCGATATACCGACAAAGATATCCGCTGCCTTTCCCGATTTCATGCTTGTCGACGGGCTGCGGTTGGCTGCCGAAGCGGGCAATCAGCGCACCGTCAACATCGTACTGCTTGGAGCGCTATCGAAGAGGATTTCTATCGACGACAGCTGGTGGCAGCAGACCTTGCGAAAAATGGTGCCGGCTAAATATCTTGGAGCAAACCTCAAGGCCTTCAGCTCAGGTCGCAATCTGTGACTTTGGTCAGAACGTTTGCGGGTGGTGACGTTCCTCTGGTCTTCTCCGAATTTAATAGGATCCAATCATGATTTGGAATGATGAATTTGAGACAATGCCTCGAGAAGCATTGGCTGCGTTGCAGTTAAAACGCTTGCAGCATACTTTGGGAAGGGTCTATGCCCAGGTTCCCTTTTACAGGGAATCTCTGGACCGGGAAGGTGTTAAGCCCGAGCAGATAAAAAGCTTGAAGGATTTACAGCGTTTGCCTTTTACCCTCAAACAGGATATGCGCGACAACTACCCTTATGGCCTGTTTGCCGTCCCTCTGGAGCAGATTGTACGTTTGCATGCCTCTTCAGGCACCACCGGCAAGCCGACAGTGGTGGGATATACTCGCCGCGATATCGATATGTGGTCTGAACTGATGGCTCGTTCTTTCGCTGCCGCCGGTGTAGTCCGTGGCGATATCGTTCATAATGCTTACGGTTATGGCCTTTTTACCGGCGGTCTCGGCGCTCATTACGGAGCGGAAAAACTTGGTGCCGCAGTGATCCCCATGTCTGGCGGTAACACAAAGAAACAGATCATGATCATGCGGGATTTCGGCTCGACCGTTATTACCTGCACCCCGTCCTACAGTCTCTATCTCGCTGAAGCGGCCGCTGAGGAAAATCTTGATATTCGTTCCTTTGCTCTTAAGGTTGGCATTCTTGGTGCTGAACCCTGGAGCGAATTAATACGCCAGGAAATTGAGCAGAAACTCAACATCAAGGCCATTGATATCTATGGGCTGTCGGAGATTCTCGGACCTGGTGTGGCTATAGAATGTATCGAAGCACAAAACGGTCTGCATATCTGGGAAGATCATTTTATAGCCGAGATTATCAATCCACACAGTGGTGCGGTTTTAGCTGATGGTGAAGAAGGGGAACTGGTGATTACCACCATCACCAAGGAAGGCATTCCTATGATTCGTTATCGCACCCGAGATATCACCCGGATTATCAGTGAACCCTGTATCTGCGGCCGTAGCCATCGGCGCCTGCAGCGTATGAGCGGTCGCACTGACGATATGTTGATTATCCGCGGCGTCAACGTCTTTCCGTCTCAGATTGAAAATGTCTTGATGCAGATTAAGGGAGTCGAGCCTCATTATCAGTTGATTATCGACCGGGAAGAGAGCCTCGATTCCCTTGAGGTTCAGGTGGAAGTTACCGACGATATTTTTTCCGATGAAGTACGGGTCATGCAGGGCCTGAGCGATCGTATTCGCCACGAAATCAAGAGTTATTTAAATATCACCTGCAAGGTCCGACTGGTCGGGCCAAAATCCATTACTCGCAGTGAAGGAAAAGCCAAGCGGGTCATTGATCTGCGCAAAGGTTAGAGGAGAGAGCAGATGACAGTGCAGCAAATTTCTGTTTTTATAGAAAATCGTGCAGGGCGATTGGCTCAGGCCACTTCGGCCCTGGGCATGGCCGAAGTGAATATTCGTGCCCTATCGTTAGCTGAGACCTCGGATTTCGGCATTTTGCGCTTGATTGTCGATCGTACCGATTTGGCCAGGGAGGTGCTTGCAGAACAGGGATTTACTGTCGATAAAACAGAAGTGGTGGCGGTAGAGGTTCCGGATCGGCCCATGGGGCTCGGTTATATTTTGCAGCTACTGGATGAGGCTCACATTGTCGTAGATTACCTGTACGCATTTATTGAGCGTTGCGGCGATCAGGCGGTGATTATTTTTCGCTTTGATCATAATGAGCAGGCCATTGCTGCTCTTACCACTAGAGGTGTAAAGGTACTTTCTGCTGAATCTATTTACCGCATGTAATAAAATTAACAGCGTAAATGTTTGAACTTGTTTAACAAATGGTTTTTGTAGTAACGGTAGCGGTGGCTCAGTTTTCCCCTTGACAATTTTTTGCAGATGGACAATAATCCGCTCGCGTTGATTGACGGGGCGTAGCGCAGCCTGGTAGCGCACCTGCATGGGGTGCAGGGGGTCGGAGGTTCGAATCCTCTCGCCCCGACCAACGCCAAAAGCCGTGACGAAAGTCACGGCTTTTTTTCACTTCCAGGCTCTTTCATTCACTCTTTTTTCACTCAATAAGTTTTTGCATCTGACAATAAATTTCTCTCCCTTAAATTCTCCTTGTGCAAGTCTTTAATAGGGGTTTTCTGCACCTTCCCCGCGCAAAATACCACATTTTATTCTCTTTTTTATCCTTCAGGTTAGTGTCGTGTCATGCGTGCTGTGTCCGGCCAAGTCTTGTCCTTTTCAGCCTTCTCTGCTTCAAAAAAATCCCGATTAAGCGTGGTGCTTGAAAAAAGTATAAAAATCTCTGTCATAAATCCTGGATAGGCTTCGCTGGTTTGTTTTCTTGAGTTTATTCTGCCTAGGAGACTGTCGGACTTACCATGAGCCGACTGCAAAATCGCCCGACCGGCCCATATTTCCGACAATTTTCGCCAAATAGCCCTGCTATTCGCTCTCAAATTCTCGAAAATCTGGCCTCGAACAGTCGATTTTTCGTTTCGGTCCGTTAAGTCCGTATATGGTCTCCCCCCCTTTTGCAAGGGTTTTGTAACTTGATGACAGGGACAAGATTGCTGCCGTATATCCGGCCTCTTTTTGAGGAACTTT
>CAZKQY010000114.1:0-11872 GCA_964555005.1 uncultured Syntrophotalea sp.
TTCCTCTACAGAGCACCGCCACCGACCGAAACAAGGCCTTTTAGCCACACCGAAACTGTGCTAAAGATAAACATCAACCCTTCCGATTAAAAGGTTTAAAAATAATGCAACTACGCAAAAAGTTTGGCGAAATCCTAGTCGAAGCCGGAGTCATCACAAACAGCGTTCTTACAGCCGCTCTGCAGACACAAAAAAAATCGGGGCTGGCCTTAGGCCGTATCCTCGAGGATATGGGTGCCATCAGCGACTGGGATATCGCTACTATTCTGGCGCAACAGTTCAACTTGGTCGCCCTTCAAAAGATCTCCGCCCCGACCATCCCTGAAAATCTGCAACAGGTCATCGACTGCAATCTGGCCATCAAAAAGAATATCTTCCCTCTGGAGATCAAGGGCAAAGTGCTCAGGCTGGCGATCAGCAACCCCCTCGACTTTGACACACTGGATAAGATTGCCTTCCAAACGTCGCTGCGAATCGAACCGGTTCTAGCGACCCCGACGGAAATCTTTAAAGCCATCAAGCGTTACTATTTACGTGAAGAGTCGAGCAAGGAGGCAGTGCCGAATAAAGTATTGATTATTGATGAAAGTGATCTCTATCGCGGAACCATCTGTGCCAACCTTCTAAAGGCTGGTTATCAGCCTTTCTTTGCTGATTCAACCACGGTCGCCATCAAATTGGCTCTGCAGAAGAACCCCCACCTGATTCTGCTCAGCACCACGGGCAATACGGCACACTCTAAAACGTTACTTAAAACCTTACAAAATAATGTTGTCACTCAAAATCGACCATTTATCGCTCTTTCGGCCATCAACTCACCGGAAGAAGAGGCGGCCCTGCTCGGCATGGGATTTTTTGATATTGTTTTCAAACCCCTCAATTATATTCGATTGCTGGCACGTATCGAACGAACCATCCGCTTTTTTTACCACGAACGGATTCCGCATAGCTGATCATCAGGTCCCCTCGTCAAGATCGAGGCGCTGGTAGACGCTAACTCCCCCCTTGCCTTTTTTCTTGATCTGGTACATGGCCTTGTCCGCATGGCTGATGAGTTCATCGGCTGTCTCACCGAGATCGGGATAGAGGGTAATGCCGATACTCGCTCCGAGTACGCAGCTAACCGAACGCAAAACAAAGGGCCGTCGGACTTCCTGCAGCACTTTCTCCCCGACCAACTCGACATCCTCAAGCAGAGCGATATCCGGCAAGACGATACCAAATTCATCCCCCCCCAGACGAGCGGCGCTATCCACCTCCCGTAGCAGCAACTTGATTCGCTTAGCGATAAGGATCAGAGCTTCATCTCCGCCCTGATGTCCGAACCGATCGTTGATGCCCTTAAAACCATCGAGATCAATAAACAGCATGCCAACCCGGCCGCCGAATCGTCTGGCATGGGCCAGGGCCTGTTCAAGGCGGTCGATGAACAACCGTCGGTTGGGCAAACCCGTCAGCATATCGTGGGTGGCCTGTTGCTGCAGCTTTTTATTGAGTTCCAGCAAATCATTCTGGGTTTGCCGTTGTTCACTGATATCCGTAATAATGCCGGCCAGCCTGATGCAATTCCCCTGCTGATCAAAAACGGGAAAGCGTCGATCCCTGATCCAGCGAATGGAACCATCCGGACGAACCAATCGGTACTCCAACTCACGAGCTTTCTGACTCGGGTAGGGAAAAGCAGCGATGATCCGTGACTTATCGTCCTCATGAACACCATCGAGAAAAGACATGGGCTTACGATAAAGGCTCTCCCGAGAACGACCCCACAATCTCTCATAAGCAGCGCTGACATAATGAACAACCTGCAGATCAGGACTGCTGAGCCAGAAAACATCATCGATGCCCTCGGTGACCAGCCGAAACATTTCCTCGCTCTTTCTGGCGCGCAGTTCGGTGGCCCGGCGGTGCAAGGCCATGTCGAGGCCGATACGCAAATCAATCTCGCGAAAAGGCTTAAGTATAAAACCGTATGGGTCGGTCTGCTTGGCTCTCTCCAGAATCACCTCATCGGCATGAGCTGTCAGGAAAATAACGGGAATCGCCAACCGTTCGCGAATCAGTGCCGCCGTTTCAATGCCGTCCAAAACACCGGACAGGTGAACGTCCATCAGCACCAAGTCGGGCATCAGAGCCTCTACCTTGACCAGAGCCTCTTCACCGGATGCAGCGATGCCACAAACCTCATGACCTAGACTAAGCAACCGTCTCTCAATGCTGAGAACAATGGGCGCCTCGTCTTCAACAATCAGAATTTTACCCTTCAAAACCTCTTCACTCCCTAAAACAGGTTATCCGATACCCGCTAATCGTGTTAGTTATCCACGGCCACAGAATTGGCAAAGGTTACCCGAAAAAGAGTACCACCTTCCTGCTCAAGCTCCAGAGTGCCATTGTGCTGCTTTACCAGCGCCGTTACCAGTTGCAGGCCAAGGGTGGTACCCTGACTATAATCCAGGCCCGCAGGCATCCCCACACCATCGTCAGCCACTGACAACACAAATTGCTCGCCAACCTGCTCTATCGAGATCGTAATGGTGCCGTTTCTTCCGTCAACAAAAGCATGTTTGTAGGCATTGGACAAAAACTCGGTAATCAGCAGACCGCAGGGAATCACCTTATCGATATGAAAAACGATATCCCCGATAAACGTCCGACATTCGATCTTTTGCCCAGAAATATAAAATACCTCTTGCAGTTGGCCGGCCAGGCTCTCCACATAGGACCTTACGCTGACCTCGGCGAGACTCTTCGACTGATAGAGATGCTCATGGGCCAAAGCCATGGAACAGATACGACTCTGACTTTCAAAAAAATGACTTTGCAGTTCGGGGTCGCTAAGCGTTTGCGCTTGCAGGTAGAGCAGACTCGACACTACTTGCAGGTTGTTTTTCACCCGATGATGAATCTCCCGCAGCAGTACCTCCTTTTCGGCCAACGATGCCTTGATCAATCCTTCGGACCGCTTGCGCTCGGTGATATCTTTGGCAAAAGAACAGCTGAACGCCTGATCCCCGAACTTGAACAAGTTGACCGTGACTTCTACGGGAAATTCAGACCCATCCTTGCAGCGATGCACCGATTCAAAAGTATTGAAACCGGCAGCGGTCACTTTTTTGCGGTGCTCTCTCCAGAATTCAGGAGTCAGTGTGGGATCGAGGTCGAATAAGGTCATGGTGCAAAGCTCCTCGGGAGTATAACCGAGCCTGCAGGCCACATAATCATTGACGGACAGAATTCGGGCGTCCTCATTACTGCGGAAAATCCCAACAGACGCTACATCTATCATAACCTGGCTCAACCATAGAGATTCCTCGGTCCGTTTGCGTTCACTGATATCAGTGGCAAAGGCGCAGATGTACTCCTTGCCGTCAAATTCTACATAAGTGGCCCGTATCTCCACGGGATAAACCCGCCCGTCTTTAGCTCGGTGCATGGTCTCGAAAGTAAGAAAACCTTTCTTTTTCAGTTCGCGTTGATGTTCGGCAAACTTCTCGACCGAAAAGATCAGGGCGATTTCGGGAACCGACATCTGAAGGAGTTCCTTCCGACTATAACCCAGAGCCCGGCACGCCGCATCGTTCACATATATGAATCGAGCATTCACGTCCGACCAGAAGTTCTGATCGATAGTTTTATCGATAGCGAACTGGGGGAACTGCAAGGCCCGTTCGATCCGCTTGCGCTCGCTGATATCCTCGAGAAAGCCTTCCAGTTCAAGGGCCCGGCCGTTGTCATCGCGCACCGCCAGAACATGAAAATGACAGTCGATGACACTACCGTCCTTGCAGCGAAATTTCTCTTCATAAAGCTGCCAGTCCTTGGAGCGGAGGACCTCTGCCAGAATTTTCTGACGGTGGCAGCTATCCCGGTAACAGGCTTCGGCTATGTTCGTGCGATTGACGACTTCGATCATCTCCTGCGGCGAATCGTACTTGAGCATGCGTGCCCCGGCCGGATTCATACTCAGCAGCTTGCCGTCTAAACCGGTACGAAAAATCCCGAGGGGACCCTTTTCATAGATGCCGCGGAAATGCTGCTCCACACACTGAGACGGCTCGGAGACCTTAAAGGCATCGACTGCTGTCGGGACAACGGCATACCGCTTGCTGTCAAGGTGGGAGCGAAACGTTGCCAAGGGCGTTTTTTCGTAAATATTCTCGTCGAAGGTCTCCAAATCACCAGCTACCTCGGGCACCTGCAAGACTTTGCCTCTCACCTGAGTGACCGCATAGCCATAATCCTGCAACAGCGCTTCTAGAAACCCACGGTCATGATCAGTGCCTTCAAGAACCAGAACTGTTTTCATCGACTTAATCCTGTCTCTACGGTTGACAGCCTGGCAAACAAACACCGTAATTTTCTGTATCCTACAACAACACCAAACTAAAACCTGACGATCTGACATCCATGAAAATGGCCATTGGTGACGCTTAGACAGATTGACTCCAAGGCCCCATCACAACTCAAACCCGAAAAGCTTTTCGTTTCACTTCTACCCACTTCAAAATTCATGAACAAAAAAAATCTTTTGTTCTAATGATACCCTTTTTGGGCTCCATCTTAAAGAGCCATCCAAAAAAAACCAACCAATCAACAAGATAAAACCTGTTAAAGACATATTTTTTCTTTGTCAAACTCAAACCGTTCAATCAGAACGAACACCATCCAAAGAATGGATGCCCTGGTAATATACACTCCTAATCTAAAACAATTTTTCATATCGCTTTTCAAATAAAAACTGTATTTTATTCAAATATGAATAGTATGCTGAAAATAAAAATCTTGTTAGTTGAGGACGAAGCGATTACTGCACTGGCCATGAATGTGGCCCTGGAGAATATGGGCTATGCCACCTGCGAACCGGTAGCGACCGGGCGCAAAGCCCTTGATCGGTTGCCACTGGACAAGCCCGATGTAATCTTGATGGATATTAACCTGACCGGCAACATGGACGGCATCGAAACCGCTCACCAAATACGAAACCTCGGGCCGACGCCCATCATCTTTATCAGCGGCTATTCTTCTAACGAGTTGATAGAACGAGCTAAAGCCATCGACCCCGTGGCGATCTTTGTTAAACCGGTCCGACCGCAAGAATTGCAAACCGCCATCGAAACTGCAGTCAAAGACGCCGAAAACAGTTGACCAAGCCCCCCGAATTCAGCTTCGATTGGGTTCCACACCCTCCCTTACCTGGGCCCCGTTCTTAGACGCAGCCTTTAATGCAACCCCTCGATCACTTCCTCGCCACTCTTAGAAAAAAACCAAGCCCGCCGCCGTCATGGCCAAGCCTTTATTCACGCAGACAGGGGCTCATACCGAGTCGAATTTTCTCCATAGTTACCGTCCTTTGTATATTGTGGGTCGCCAAAAGACATCGATTAGAGTAAATTGTAATAGAGTTCCTCATTACAGCACCAACCGTTTAGGGAGATGCTCATGGCCCGGACCAGCAACAGTCACCCGTTGAACAAAACCAAAAAAGTATTGCGAAAGAAACTTCTGCCCAAGACTTCGCACAAGGCGGGCCGCGCCCCCGGCACCCTGGTGCTTATCGGCGAAGTGCCGTCCGCTGATGTCGACATTCGCCGCATCGACTACAACCCGCAGCACATGACAGACCAGGCAATGAGCAGTCCGTTGGACTGTCGGCCCTCGCCCGAAGCCACCATGGTAAGCTGGATCAATCTCAACGGAGTACACACCCTGCCGCTACTGGAACAAATCGGCATTAACTTCACTCTTCATCCCCTGGTCCTGGAAGATATCGTCAATACCGAGCATCGCCCGAAGCTCGAAGACTTTGACAACTACCTCTTTTTGGTGCTGAAGATGCTCCATTACGATGCACCGACGGCGGAGATTCACACCGAGCAGGTCAGCCTGGTTATAACCTCGAATACCGTGCTTTCCTTTCAGGAAAAACAGGGCGACGTCTTCGAAGGAGTGCGGGAGAGGCTGCGCAGCAACAAGGGGCGCATCCGCAAGATGGGCAGCGATTATCTCGCCTATGCATTACTTGATGCGGTGGTTGACAGCTATTTCGGCATTCTTGAGCAAATCGGCGAGCAGGTCGAACTACTGGAAGACGAACTGGTTCTGCAACCGACTCCGGAAACCCTGAACAAAATCCATCATTTTAAACGAGAAATGATCCTGCTGCGCAAAGCGGTCTGGCCCCTGCGGGAGCTGATCGGCGGCCTGCATCGCAACGAATCTCCCCTTATAACCGACGCCACTGGCATCTTTATGCGGGACGTTTACGATCACACCATCCAGATCATCGATACGGTGGAAACCTTTCGCGACGTTCTCTCCGGGCTGCTCGATCTGTATCTTTCCAGTATCAGCAACCGCATGAACGAGGTAATGAAGGTACTGACTATCATCGCCACCATCTTCATCCCCCTGACCTTTATCGCTGGCATCTACGGCATGAACTTCGAGCACATGCCGGAGCTGCACTGGCGCTGGAGCTACCCGGCCCTGTGGCTGATCATGCTGACCGTAGGCTGCAGCATGGTCTATTATTTCAGGAGAAAGCGATGGCTTTAAATTCCTCCGACTGCCGCAAAAAGCTGACCGGACTGGCCCGCAAGGACCCGTTTCTGCATCAAGCTGACCAGCGCCCCCTCCTCGACAGCCTGCTGACTGAGATGGATGTCACGGTCAAAGAAGCTCTGGAGCAGGCCGGGCTAAAGCTTGACGAAACCGTCCAGAAACTGGATGACGAGTTGACAGAAACAGCCGACCAACTGCATAAAGCTGTTGAGCAGTTAGCAGAAGAATTTGCGGCCGTTCTCAACCATGAGGCCCTGCCCCCGGAAGCCATATTCCGGCTGGGCCGCTCCATAGAGGCACGCATTCTCTGGCTCTACGACAGGGTTCGGAACCGGCTCGATAAGGCCCTGCGGGGTATTGCGCCTAAAGGCCGCCCGTTGAGCGACATCCTTCAGTCACTGACAGACGCTTGGTCAAAAGCCTGCATGGATCTGCCCGAGGAACTGGTATTGATCCTGGACCGTCAGCAACAGGACCCGGCAGCCGGGCGTTCCATCTGGCAAATTGAGGGTCCGCGCATACGCGATCAGGTCTGCAACGGACACGGTTACCTGACCAGCCGCTTGCTTTATCTGCGCCTGCGTCATCAACTGCGCCGCCGCTACAAAATCCTTCACTGCGAACCCCGCGAAACCCTCAACCGTCATCTGCCCGCACCGTTGCAAGAAGAACTGCCCGCCGCTCTTTTACAATTCCAGAAAGTGTACGAAGAGACCACCGGTGTCCTTGCCGACCTGTGGCGGAACCTGCGCTTCAACCTGGAGACTGCCGCCGAAGATTGCGGAAAACTTGCAGCGGAAAAAAACAATACGGAACCCGAGCACACTACTAAAACGCGACTGGAAGAGATCGCACGGGTGGTAGGCGACACCCTGGTGCGGGCCGCAGATCAACTAAAAACAGCCGCCGTCCCTCTTAAGCAAGCCGGTCAGCAGCTGTTAAGCGACCTGGATCACGACCGCAGCGAGATCCTGACCCTGATCCCCCGCGATTTGCAACGGGAACTGGGCTGGCAGGAACGGGCACAGCACAACAGCCGGCGTCTTTCCCGAGTTGGACGGCGCTGGCTTGAGCTGGGTCGCCAGAAGCTGGAGCGACCACAGCAGGCACTACGAGCTGGATTGGCAATAATTGTCGCCTTCGGCCGCCGCTTATCAGGCAAGCCAAACAACTCCCTGGGACGAGAGGAACCCTTACAAAAGCTTTCCGATCTACCAACTCCGGCTGAGATCTTGGCACGGGCGGAGGCTTTGCCGCCGGTCTGTCGCCGGCTGTTTACCATTGGAGCGTTAAAAAACCGCGAATTTCTGGTCAGCAAGGAAGACCATCTGGATTCCTTACGGCAACTGTTTCACCGCTGGCAGGAAGGTCGCCTGTGCAGCGTGGCCGTGGTCGGCCCCAATGGCAGTGGAAAAACCTCACTGGTTAATTGCTTTCAGAGCGAACTCGGCAATCAGACACCGGTCCATCGGTTGGATATCGATCACCGCCTGCGCGGAGAGTCCCAGCTCATCGAATTATGCAGCCGCTGGTTTGAGCTCTCCTCTACGCCAGAAAATCTAACCGAACTGGAGGAACAACTATGTCAGCTACCCCCTGCAGTGGTCATCGTGGAAAACATCCATCGTCTGTTGTTGCGAACCACAGGAGGACTGGAGAGCCTTCGAGCCTTTTTGAGCCTGGTACTGGCCAGCCGTCGCCGGTTGATGTGGGTGGTCACCTGTCGAAAATATCCCTGGCAACGCATGCAACATCTGCTGCAGATCGACCGTTACTTCAGTGACCAGCTGCAGACCCTGTTAGGCAGCCAAACAGATATGCGTGATGCGTTGCTACTGCGATTGCAAACCAGCAGCTATCCTGCTATTTTTTTACCCCCCGCTAACGGCAAATCGAGTAAAAAAAACGCTTCGGACCAGAGCTCCCTGCAGGAACGCTTTTTCTCGGATTTATTCGCCGCCAGTCGGGGTAATATGCAGGCCGCCCTCTACTACTGGTTACTCTGCCTTGACTATGACAAGACCCTTGAGAGCCTGACCGTCCGTCCTTTGGGGAAACTCGATTACAGTTCGCTGCGTTCCCTTGACCGCCTGCAATTTTATACCATTGCGGAAATCATCGCCCACGGCGAGCTCAATGCCGACGAACATGCGGCCATCTTCGCCAGCCAGCCACTGCGCAGCCGAATGTTACTCGACCATCTGGTCCAACTTAATCTGCTGGAATTCAGCAAGAGAGAGACCAATACCGGCCTCTATCAGCTTAATCCGCTATTTTTTGCACCAGCAACGGCTACCCTAGAAAGCCGCAATATCCTCCAATAGGCTGCTGAAGGAGCCGCTATGAATGATCTGCAACTGCCACCGATGCCACCCCTTCCAGAATTCATTCGCCAGTACCTATCCAGTGATCGCTTGCTGATCAGCTTGTTTATTATCGTCCTGACTGCCGTCGGTCTGTGGCTGCTGCATCGCGTACTTACTGCCTTAGCCGCCCGCTTCAGCCGCCACAGGCTATTGATCTCCGGCATCTTCCCGGTTCTTCGTCTGCTCAGCTGGATCTCAGCAATAGCCTACATCCTGTTTATCACCATCCAGCTGCCCCTCAACGCCCTGCTGGCCGTCTCCGCTTCCGTCGGCCTGGCCGTCGGCCTGGGAGCCCAGGACCTGATCCGCAACCTCATCGCCGGTATCCTGATTCTTTTTGAACGGCCCTTTCATGTCGGCGACATGATTCAAGTCGGAGAACATTACGGAGAAGTGGTCAATATCGGTCTGCGCTCGGTGCAGATCCGCACCTTTGAAGATTCCATGGTAACCTTTCCTAACGCCCTGATCCAAACCCAGGCAGTAAGCAATGCCAATGCCGGCCAACTCAATGAAATGGTGGTGGTGCGTTTTCATCTGCCGGCCGAAATATCGGTAGGCCCGATCAAGGAACTCGCCTGGGAAGCCGCAGCCTGTTCGCCCTATGTGCATCTCGGCAAACCGATAGCGGTGCTGATCGAAGACGACTTCAACTACCGGTTTCTGACCCTGTTTACCATCAAGGCTTATGTGCATGAGATCCGTCTGGAGCGGGTTCTGGCCAGCGACATTCTGGAGCGGGTTAAACAGGCTTTGCTGGAACAGGGTCTACCGGCTCCGGCAGGAGTCTATCCGGTGCCCCTGGAGAACATAGCAATGCTCGGCAGGGACACCACAGCGCCATACTCTTCGCGACAGGGGCAATAAAGACACGGGGCAGGGAGTCTCCCTCGCATTTTTCGGCGGATTCTTATAAAGACATTAAGGGGAGGTTAGACAGGGAGTATTTCTGCTGCGTAAGGCCAAGCGGTATCATTTTTAATAAAAAACGGGCCTTTCGGCCCAATTCCCTCAGTCTACATATAATCAAACTTTTTCATTCGATAGCGCAAGGCATCGACACCCAGGTTGAGCAGCTTGGCGGCCTTGGACTGGTTACCTTCAGCCAGCTCTAAGGCCTGGCGAATCAACTCCCGCTCCACATCCTCAATATCGATTCCTTCAGGCGGCAGCCGAAAGTTAAGGGGGCCGACCTGGCCACCAACGGTCTTATCAACCATCTCCCGCGGCAGGTTCTCCACCAATAACTGATCCTCGCATTCGAGGATCACCGCTCGCTCGATGACATTTTTAAGTTCGCGAATATTTCCGGGCCAAGGATATTCCACCAAGATCTTCTCTGCCATTCGCGAAATACCACAAACATGTTTGCCGAACTCCCGATTGAACTGGTTGATGAAATGCTCGGCCAGCACCGGAATATCCTCGCGGCGCTCCCGTAACGGGGGCAGTTGAATGGGAATGATACTAATTCGATAATAGAGGTCGTTGCGAAAGGACTCCTCCTCCATGGCCTTGAGAAGATCCCGGTTGGTGGCTGAAATGATCCGCACATCCACGTTGACATCCCGGGTGCCGCCGACACGGCGAAAGGTGCGCTCTTCCAGAATCCGCAGTAATTTGACCTGCATAGCCGGACTCATATCGCCAATCTCGTCGAGAAACACGGTACCGCCATCGGCCAACTCGAACAAACCCTTCTTCAGCGTCTTGGCGTCGGTAAAGGCCCCCTTCTCATAACCCATCAACTCGCTTTCGAGCAACGTTTCCGGCACCGCAGAGCAGTTGATGGCCATAAAGGCCTGATTGGCGCGGGAGCTTTCGCTGTGAATAGCCCGGGCAATCAGCTCCTTGCCGGTGCCGCTCTCACCCTGAATGAGCACCGTGCCGGCCTCGCTGCGGGCCACCTTGCGCACGACAGTCAAAACCTGTTGCAGAGCTCGGCTGTTGCCGATGATGTTCTCGATACCGTAGCCCTTGCCGCTGGTCGAGCGCAGCAGTTCTACTTGCCGTTTGAGCTGATCGGTTTCCAGGGCGCGCTCGACAGTGAGGATCAGTTCATCCACATCGCAAGGGTGTTTCAGGCACTCGAAAGCACCCAGGCGCAATGCTTCAGCGGCGACATCAGTGCCTTCGGCCGAGGTTACCAACAGCACATTCTGGGCATCATCCTGGCTACGCACTTGGCGCAATAACTCCAGGCCGCTGATATCGGACAACTGCTGATCGATAAGCAACAAATCAACCGTCTCCAGCTCGAGCCGTTTCAATGCCTCTTGACCACTGTACAGGCTACTCACCGCATAACCACGCTCTGCGAGCAGAGCCCTTAGAGCCCGACAGCGGATTTGGTTCTCATCCACCAGCAACACGTTTCGTTTGCGCACCATGGCTCTCTTCGTTTCACCGCAGGCTATTTACGGGCCAGAATCCGTTCAGCCGCTTCCACCAGATGAGCGGCGGTAAGACCGTAATGGGCCAGCAATTCCTCTGCAGTCCCCGATTGACCGAACTCGTCACGCAAACCGACTCGCTCCACAGGCACTGGAAAGCCTTCGGCCAGAGTTTCACAGACCGCTCCACCCAGACCACCGATCACCGAATGTTCCTCGGCGGTAACAATCGCCCCTGTTTCCCTTGCCGCCTTAAGCACCAGATCGATATCGATGGGCTTGATGGTGCCGAGATGGACCACCCGCGCGGAGATGTTTTCTGCGGCCAAAATGTCCGCAGCCAACAGAGCTTCGGCGGTCATCAGCCCGGTAGTGATAAAGGTCAGATCGCTGCCGTCCCGCAGGGCTACCCCCTTGCCAATGGTAAAGTGACAACCCTGATCAAACACCACCGGCACCTTGCCGCGACCAAGACGTACATAAACCGGCCCTTCATAGGCAGCCGCGGCGCGAATGGCAGCGCCTGTCTCCGGGCCATCGGCCGGACAG